>JBJTIQ010000291.1:0-4714 GCA_046095085.1 Actinomycetota bacterium
AACACCTCCCACCGTTTGCCCCACAACGTGGCAAACAGGGTGGTTTCGGGGCCAAACCGGGGCCAACCCCGACCGTTTGCCCCCCGTTGTGGGACAAACGGTGAGTCCGGGGCCTGTGCAGGGACCGATGACCCTCCTGCCAGCGGCGCCCGCGCAGCGAGGGAGCCGATTGACGCGGATGCCGCTCGCCTGCCACCCTGGTGCACTTCATGGGAGGGCCATGAGCAAGGCGATCTACGGCCATGTCGGCGTCGATGCGCGGCTCCTTGCCGAGCTCACCCGGCTGCGCACCCGGGTCCGCGAACTCGAGGCCGAGGTCGCCGGGCTCCAGGGGCTCTTGGCCCAGGACGCCGACCTTCTAGCCAGCGCCGCGCCACCCACCTCCTGACTCCCGCCTCGACTGCCCCCCGAAGGTAGGGTGACGACGTCATCCGCAGGGCCCCATGCGGGGCCCGCGCGGTTTCCGTCGGGAGGCGAGAGCGCGTGCACCTGAAGAGCCTGACGCTCAAGGGCTTCAAGTCGTTCGCGTCCGCCACGACGCTCGCCTTCGAGCCGGGTGTCACCTGTGTCGTCGGGCCCAATGGATCAGGCAAGTCCAACATCGTCGACGCGCTGGCGTGGGTGATGGGCGAGCAGGGTGCGAAGTCGCTGCGCGGCGGGGCCATGGCCGACGTCATCTTCGCCGGTACGTCGGGCCGAGCCCCGCTCGGTCGCGCCGAGGTGGCGCTGACAATCGATAACACCGATGGGGCCCTGCCCATCGAATACACCGAGGTCACGATCTCGCGCACGCTCTTCCGCAACGGCGGCTCTGAATACGCGATCAACGGCACGCCGTGCCGCCTCCTCGACGTGCAGGAGCTTCTCTCTGACTCCGGAATCGGCCGCGAGATGCACGTCGTCGTTGGCCAGGGCCAGCTCGACTCGATCCTGCACGCCACCCCTGAGGACCGCCGTGGCTTCATCGAAGAGGCGGCCGGAGTCCTCAAGCACCGTAAGCGCAAGGAGAAGGCGCTGCGCAAGCTCGAGGCGATGCAGGGCAATCTGACGCGCCTGACCGACCTCACCACCGAGTTGCGACGCCAGCTCAAGCCCCTGGGTCGCCAGGCAGAGGTTGCACGTCGCGCCGCGATCATTCAGGCCGAGGCGCGCGATTCACGACTGCGACTTCTCGCCGATGACCTCATGATCTTCCGCAGCTCGCTCGCCGCCGAAGTGGCCGACGAGACTGCACTGCGCGAGCGCCGCCAAGAGGTGGAGATCGCGCTCGCGGCCGCGAGCGCACGTGAGGCCGCTCTCGAGGCCGACCTTCAATCCGACGCCCCGCTACTCGTCACCGCGCAGGAGACTTGGTTTGGACTCTCCGCGCTGCGGGAGAGACTGCTTGGCACCGCATCCCTGGCTGCCGAGCGACTGCGCCTGATCGTCCCCGAGGTGGAGGACGACGTGCAGGCAGGCCGCGACCCCGAGGCGCTGGAGGCTGAGGCTTCCTCAGTGCGGGAGGAGGAGCGCGCGCTCGCCAGCGAGGTGACGGTCCTGCAGGCAGCGTTGGCCGACGCCACGCGTGCCCGTCAGGGTGCCGAGCAGCAGCACGCCGCAGAAGAGCGTCGCGTTCAGCAGGAGGTACGCGCTGCAGGCGATCGCCGCGAGGGTCTTGCCCGACTGTCCGGTCGCGTGGCGGCAGCGCGCTCACGACTGGAGGCCCGGTCAGCTGAGATCGAGCGTCTCGCTGGTCAGCGCGAGGGTGCTCGCGCACGTGCCGCGGAGGCCCAGCGCGACTTTGCCGCTCTCGAGAGCCAGGTGGCCGGTCTCGATGCCGGCGAGCGCGGCCTCGACACCGACTACGAGACCACGCAAAGAGCGCTGGCCGACGCCGATGCTCGCGTGGAGGCGCTCCGGGCCGACGAGCGCGATCACGAGCGCGAGCGCGCGGCGCTCACCGCCCGCCTCGAAGCGCTGCGCCTCAGCCTGTCGCGCGGCGATGGCGCGGGCACGCTCCTGCGCGCCGGTGAGACGGCAGGTGTCGTCGGCTCTGTCGCATCGATGCTGTCCATCCAGGCCGGCTACGAGCGTGCTGTCGCAGCGGCCCTGGGGCCCCTGTCCGACGCCGTCGTCGTGCGCGATGCCGGGGCGGCGATCTCCGGCCTGATGCTGTTGCATCGCGACGCGGCAGGGCGGGCCGCGGTCATCGTTCTCGACGGCTCGCCCCAGTCGGCGCGGCCCGGCGGGGCGTCTGAGCCGCCCCTGTCGGGCTCTTCCGTCCGTCCCGCGCCGTCGGGTGCCCGCTGGCTAACCGACGTGGTCGACGGACCCAGCGACCTGCTCGATGCGCTGCGTACGCGCCTGGGCGACGTCGCCCTGGTGGATTCACTCGACGCGGTAGCAAGTCTGCGGGCAAGCGGTGTCACCGTCGTCACGCGCGATGGAGACCTTGTCACCACGACCCACGCGATCGGCGGTTCGGGTGAGGCGCCAACGCTCCTTGAGATCCAGGCGGCCGTCGATGACGGTGAGCGTGCACTCGACGACGTCCAGCATCGCCTCGAGCGCACCCGGTTCGAGTTGGCGGCTTCGGTCGAAGCTCAGCGCACCTCAACCGCCGATGCCGAGGCCGCACTCGCCCGCCTCCACGAATCCGATGCGCGACTCGCGGCCATTGCCGAACAGCTCGGACTTCTCGGTCAGGCGGCTAGAGCAGCGACTGCCGAGGCCGACCGCCTCGCCTCCATCGAGCAGGCGGCACTGGAGGCCCTGGCGGCTGACGAGGCCACCCTGGTCGAGCTCGAGGAGCGACTGGCGACAGCTCAGGGCGACGAGCCGACCGAGGTCTTGCCCGACCGCACCTCGGAGTTCGCCGGCCTGGCCGAGCAGGCGCGTGCCCATGAGGTTGAAGCGCGCTTGGCCGTCCGCACCGGCGAGGAGCGGCAGTCCTCCCTCGCGGCGCGCGCGGAATCACTCGAGCGAGCGGCGCACAACGAGCGGGCGACTCGCCGTCGCGCGATCGAGCGTCGCGAACGCCGGGCCCGTGAAGCCGAGATTGCCGGGGCGGTCGCACGCGGCGTCGACGTCGTTCTCCGTCGACTTGAGATGTCTCTTGCCGTTGCCGATAGCGACCGCCGTAGGCTCGAAGAGGCGCAGGCCGAGCGAGAGCGCGACGCCCAGTCGGTCCGCGCGACACTGCGCGAACTCGGTGCCGAGATGGAACGACTCACGGACTCCGTGCACCGCGATGAGGTAGCGCGAGCCGAGCAGCGACTTCGCATCGAGCAGCTCGAGACACGGGTGATCGAGGAGTTCGGCATCGACCCCGACGTCCTCGTCGCCGAATACGGCCCCGACCAGTTGGTGCCGCCCACGCCGCCGGCGCCCGACGAGGAGGTCGATCCGGCAGCTCCGCTCCCTCAGCCCTATCCGTTCGATCGCGCTCAGCAGGAGCGTCGCCTGCGGTCGGCCGAGCGTGGTCTCGCCCTCCTGGGCAAGGTCAATCCGCTCGCCCTCGAGGAGTTCACCGCGCTCGAGGAGCGCCTGCGTTTCCTCACCGAGCAGGTCGAAGACCTCAAGCGCTCGCGTCAGGACCTCATGGAGATCGTCAAGGAGGTCGACGAGCGCGTCGAGCGCGTCTTCACCGAGGCCTACGAAGACACCGCGCGCGAGTTCGAGCGGGTGTTCGCGCGGCTCTTCCCGGGTGGTGAGGGTCGGCTCCTCCTCACCGACCCCGACAGCATGCTCACCACCGGCGTCGACGTCGAGGCGCGCCCGCCGGGCAAGAAGGTCAAGCGCCTGTCGCTGCTGTCCGGTGGCGAGCGATCGCTGACAGCCGTGGCTTTCCTCATCGCCCTCTTCAAGGCGCGGCCCAGCCCGTTCTACGTCCTTGACGAGGTTGAGGCGACGCTCGACGACGTCAATCTCGGCCGCCTGATCGACGCCATTGACGAGTTGCGCACGAGTTCGCAGCTCATCGTCGTGACTCACCAGAAGCGCACCATGGAGATCGCGGATGCCCTCTATGGGGTCTCGATGCGCGGAGACGGCGTCACGCAGGTGGTCGGACAGCGACTGCGCGAGCGCGAACCCGCCTCGGCTTAGCCGATTTGTCGCCCTGAGAGGATCGAGCCGTGACGTCGCTCCACTACATCGTGATCGGCCTCGCCCTGCTCGTCGTCGTTGTCGTCGGCGTCGCCCTGGTCGTCGCGCGTCGAGGCGAGCCCAGGCCCCCGCGGCCGCGTCCCGGCATCGACTACGCCCCCGGTGTCGGCGACGATGACACGGCACCGTCTGGTGTCCAGCGCCGCACGGTCGACGAAGCGGTCGATACGTCGGTTCTCGGGTCCACGGCCACCGTCGAAGAGCCGTCGGTTGCCGAGCTGGAGGCCGTGTGGGAGACGGAGATACCCGAGCCGGCGGCCGGGCGCTTCCTGCGCCTGCGACGGCGACTTGCCCGGTCGCAGAATTCTCTCGGGCGCGGCCTGCTCTCTCTGCTCTCCCGCGACACCGTCGATCAAGCCACGTGGGATGAGATCGAAGAGACACTCCTGACGGCCGACCTCGGCGTTCAAGCGACGAATGAGCTCACGGAGCGACTGCACGTGCGTGTCCGAGCAGAAGCTCCCCGTGACGCCGAGGCCGCGCGATCGCTCCTGCGATCGGAGCTGATTGATCTGGTGGGGCCCGATCTCGACCGCTCCTTGCGCACCAGCCGCGACGGTGGCCCAGC
>JBJTIQ010000292.1:0-2919 GCA_046095085.1 Actinomycetota bacterium
GCTCGGCCACGCGCCGCTGGAGAGGTTCACCGAAGCCACCATCACCGATCCCGCCGCGTTCGAGCAGGAGGTCCACCTATCCCACGAGCGGGGCTACGCGATCGACGCGGAGGAGTTCATCCCCGGGCTGGTCTGCTTCGCCGTCCTAGTCCCGGGGTCGCGCGGTCGCTCCAGCCAGTGCGTCGCCGTGCAGGGTCCCTCCGTGCGGCTCTCCGTCGACGACGCCGATCGCGTGCTGCCGGCGCTGCGCCGTGCCGCCGAGGCCTTGCGCGAGATCGAGGAGGAGAGTCGCGAGGCCTCCTACGGACGGAAGGCGTCGGCATGACCCTCCTCGACGCGCCTGAATTGGCGGGCCCCGACACCACGGTCTCGGCCCGGGTATTCGGACTCGACTCCGATCTCGAGGTGCCGGCCTTCTCCTACCGCGACGAGCACGTGCCCGAGATCGACGAGGCCTACCGCTTCAATCCCGACGTCACCACGGCGATCCTCGCCGGTTTCCAGCGCAATCGCCGCGTTCTCGTGCAGGGGCTGCACGGCACGGGCAAGTCGACTCACTTGGAGCAGGTTGCGGCGCGACTCAATTGGCCGTGCGTGCGTGTCAATCTCGATGGGCAGATCAGCCGCTTCGACTTCATCGGCAAGGACGCCGTCGTCATCCGCGACGGCCAGCAGGTCACGGAGTTTGCCGAGGGAATCCTGCCCTGGTCGCTGCAGCGCCCGGTGGCGCTCATCCTCGATGAATACGACGCCGGACGCCCCGACGTCATGTTCGTGATCCAGAGGGTGTTGGAGCGCGATGGCCGCCTCACGCGTCTCGACCAGAGTCGCGTCATCACCCCGCACCCGGCGTTCCGCCTCTTCGCCACGGCCAACACGGTCGGCCTCGGCAACCTGTCGGGCATCTACCACGGCACCCAGCGGCTCAACCACGCCCAGATCGATCGCTGGGACATCGTCGCGGCGCTCAACTACCTGCCGGAGGGCGATGAGCGGGCGATCGTGGTGGCCAAGGTGCCATCGATGGACACGGCGATGGGCCGTCGCACGGTCGCCTCGATGGTGGCGTTCGCGGCGCTGACGCGCGAGGGATTCAGGATGGGGGACCTCTCCACGCTGATGTCGCCGCGCACCGTCATCTCGTGGGCCGAAAACGTCGAGATCTTCCGCGACGTCGCTGCGGCCCTGCGCTTCACCTTCCTCAACAAGTGCGACGAGCAGGAGTGGCCGGTCGTGGCCGAGTACTTCCAGCGCTGCTTTGACGCCCCCCTGCTCACGGCCGACTAGGCATGGTCGAGGACGGCGGACTGGATCTGCGCGATCCGCTCGATCTGGAGCGCGCGGAGGAATTCACCGCCGCTACGGCCCGGGCAATCGCCGGTGATCCGGGCCTGCGATTTCGCGGGCACCTGCTCCACCTCGGTAGCGGGCTCGCGCCCGCACGTGCGCCGCACGTACGCCCGTCCGTCGACACGCAGGACCTGGGTGACCTCAGGGGCGCCGCCGACGGCATCGCGCTGCGCGTGCTGCATACGGATCGTGTCGTCTACGCGCGCCACCGCCCCGAAAGCGGAGGCCTGGACGACCTGCTCTACGAGCTCCTCGAGCAGTTCCGCGTCGAGGCGCTGGCGCCCGAGGCCACGCTGGGCCTGCGCGCGAATCTGCGTCACCGCTTCGACTCGTGGTCCAACGCCTACATGGCGGAAGGACTGCTCGAGAACGACATCGGCCTGCTCCTCTTCTCCGTCGTGCACGTGTGCCGCTCGCGCGTCCTCGCCCAGCCCATCGAGGAGCGCATCAACGATCACACCGAGGCCACGCGCTTCGGCATCAACGACGTCATGGGCGCAGAACTCCTGGCGCTTCGCCCGGCCATCGGCGATCAGAGCACCTACGCCGTGCACGCGGCCGCTATCGCCCGCAAGGTCGCTGCCCTCGCGGCGGAGACGGCCTCGGACGATGAGGGGCGTCCGTCGCCGCCCTCCGCCGTCCTCGCGATGCTCGAGTTCAATGCCTTCGAACACGACGAGGCGAGTGCTCACTCCGCCGACTCCGTGTCGCGGCTCGGCCCGGGCGAGGGCTACGCCGTGTTTACGGAGGTGTACGACCAGACGATCGATATCGGCGACATCGTCCTGCCGCACTCGCAGCGGGTGACCCGGGCCCAACTCGACGAGCTCGTGGCGGACCAGGGCGCCCTGGGCGCCTACCTGCGCCGCAGCGCGCTCGCCCTCTTCCCAGCGCCCATCGGGGAGACGTGGGAGACGGAGCAGGAGGTCGGCTACCTCGACCCGCGACTGCTCAGCACCCTGGTGACCGATGGCTCCAGCGAGCAGATCTTCCGTCGCACGACTCCCGATGCACGCCCGGGCGGCGCAGTGACCGTGCTCATCGACTGCTCCGGATCCATGAAGGCCGCCATCCCGCAGGTGGCCGCGCTCGTCGACCTGCTGGTGCGCGCACTGGATGGAGCCGACGTCGTCTGCGAAGTCCTGGGCTACACGACGGGGGCGTGGAGCGGCGGTCGCCCCTACCGCGAGTGGCTGGCCGCCGGGCGTCCGCCCCATCCGGGGCGCCTCAACGAGTCGCTCAACCTCGTCTTCCAGGACGCCGCGTCTTCGTGGCGCCGGTCGCGCGGCCGGCTGTCCGGCCTGCTCTGGACGCCCACGTTTCGCGAGGGGATCGATGGCGAGGCCCTCGAGTGGGCCCACGCCAGGCTTCGGTCGATCGATGCCCAGCGCCGCTACCTCATCCTCATCTGCGACGGGAGTCCCATGGACGGCGCCACGGCGCTGACCAACGACGAGGACTACCTCGACCGGCACCTGCTGGAGGTGGTCGAGTCGATCGAGGCCGATCCGTCGGTGCACCTGGCCGGGCTCGGCGTCGGTCACGGCTGCGCCAGGAATCCCAGGATGG
>JBJTIQ010000293.1:0-6148 GCA_046095085.1 Actinomycetota bacterium
GCCCGTGACCCAGTGAGGACCGCGATGACCGACCAATCCGCCCCGCTGCTCTCCCTTCGGGGCATCAACAAGAGCTTCGGCCCCGTCCACGTACTCCGTGATGTCGACCTCGATGTGCGTGCCGGCCGCGTCACAGCGCTCGTCGGCGATAACGGCGCGGGCAAGTCCACGCTCATCAAGGGGGTGGCCGGCATCTACCCCTTCGACAGCGGCGAGGTCCGCTTCGAGGGCAAGCCCGTGTCGATCAGCGGCCCGAAGCAGGCGAATGACCTGGGCATCGAGGTCGTCTACCAGGACCTCGCCCTGTGCGACAACCTCGACGTGGTCCACAACATGTTCCTCGGTCGCGAACTGAAGTCCGGTGTGACCCTCGACGAGACCGCCATGGAGCAGCGCGCCGCCGAGACCCTCGCCGGACTGTCGGTGCGCACTCTGAAGTCCCTGCGCCAGCAGGTCTCCAGCCTCTCCGGCGGCCAGCGGCAGACCGTGGCCATCGCGCGTGCGGTCCTGTGGAACTCCAAGCTGGTCATCCTCGACGAGCCGACCGCCGCCCTGGGCGTCGCCCAGACCGAGCAGGTCCTCAATCTCGTGCGACGCCTAGCCGACAACGGCCTCGGCGTCATCTTGATCTCCCACAACATGAACGACGTCCAGGCCGTCGCCGACGACATTGCCTGCCTCTACCTCGGCCGCATGGCCGCTCAGATCGAGAAGTCATCCGTCTCGTCGCAGCAGGTGGTCGAGCTAATCACGACCGGCCGATCCGGAGACGTCGGACTTCAGCCGGAGGTCGCCATGGGAGGTGCCGTATGAGCACGCAGCCAACCGACGTCGACGTCCCCGCCGCGGGAGATGTCGGCGGTATCCGGCAGTCGGTCACCAACTACTGGGCGCGTGTGCGCGGCGGCGACATCGGCTCGCTGCCCGCCGTACTCGGCCTGATTGCCCTCGTCATCCTCTTTGGTGCCCTCGAGGGCTCGACATTCCTGTCGATCTTCAACTTCGCCAACCTCATCAACCAGAGCGCGGCGATCATCGTGCTCGCGATGGGCCTGGTCTTCGTCCTGCTCCTCGGCGAAATCGACCTCTCGGCGGGCTTTGCCGCCGGCACCTGCGCCGCCATCCTCGCCGTGGCGCTGAACTCCTGGGGCCTGGCGTGGCCGGTGGCGCTGCTCATGGCGCTGCTCACCGGCGTCGTGATCGGCTTCGTCATCGGTCTGCTGGTGGCGCGGCTGGGCATCCCGAGCTTCGTCGTCACGCTGGCGATGTTCCTCGCCCTTCAGGGCGCGATGCTTCTGATCATCGGCGAAGGCGGCACGATCCCGATCCGCAGCGAAGCGATCTTGGTCGTGATGAACGGCAATATGCCGGTCTGGGCCGGGTGGGTCCTCGCCGTGATCATCGTCGGCGGCTTTGCGCTGACGACCCTTCTGGCGATACGCCGTCGCCGCAAGGCCGGGCTGCCGGCCGAGGCCATGAGCGTCTGGGCCGTCAAGGTCGTCGCCCTAGGGGTCTTGATCTTCGTCGCCACCTACCTGCTCAACCAGGAGCGCCAGCTCGCGACGGCCAAGGTCGTCATTCAGGGCGTGCCGTGGGTGGTCGTGGTCATCCTCGTCCTGTTGGTCGGGCTGACCTTCATCCTCCAGCGCACCGGCTTCGGTCGGCACGTCTACGCGGTGGGCGGCAACCGCGAGGCCGCGCGTCGCGCCGGCATCGACGTCAAGGGCCTGATGATCACGTGCTTCATCGCCTGTTCGACGCTCGCCGCTGTCGCCGGCGTACTCCTGGCGTCACGCGACAACTCGGTGTCGCCCACGACCGGTGGAGCGCAGACGCTGCTCTTCGCCGTAGGCGCAGCCGTCATCGGCGGCACGAGCCTCTTTGGCGGCCGCGGCAAGATCCGCGACGCCGTCATCGGCGGCCTCGTCATTGCCGTCATCGCCAACGGCCTGCCCCTGATCACCCAGCAGTCCGGCATTCAGTTCGTCGTCACCGGCCTGGTTCTTCTGGTGGCTGCCAGTGTGGATGCGATCTCGCGTCGACGTGCATCGACCACAGGCGCATAGCGGGCGGTGATGACGTGAGCTCGCTTGCGGGGGCAACGCAGGACGAGGTGCGCAGGTCCAACCTGTCCCTCGTGCTGACGCTGCTGCATCGCCACGGTGCACAGTCGCGATCCCAGATCGTGGCGACCACGGGCCTCAATCGCAGCACCGTCGGCGACCTGGTGTCCGAACTCGTCGAGGTCGGGCTCGTGCGGGAGTCCGCTGGCATCAGCGGAGGCGTCGGGCGCCCGTCGCTTCGCGTGGAGCCGGTCGCCGAGGCAGCGACCGTCCTTGCCCTCGACATGCGCGTCGAGCGCACGGTCGCTGCCGTGGTCGGTCTCGGGGGCGAGGTCTTCGCTCGGCGCGAGCAGCACCACGCCGGCGCCACCCAGCACGACCTCGTCGCCGAGGTCTGCGCGATCACCCGGTGCGTTATCGCTGAGGGCCCCGGGCTCCCGACCTGGGTGGGCACGGGAATCGGCGTACCCGGTGTCGTTCGCACCGAGGATGGCCTCGTGCGCTTCGCGCCCAACCTCGGCTGGGTCGACGTGCCCCTAGGAGTCCTGGTGCAGGAGGCCTTCAACGCTGACTTCGGGGCGGGCCGCCCGGTGGCCGTGCGTAACGACTCGGATCTCGGGGTGCTGGCCGAGCAGGTTCGGGGTGTGGCATCGGACGCTGACAATGTCATCTACCTCAGCGGTGACGTGGGCATCGGCGGGGGATTGCTGATCGACGGGCGACCACTGGTGGGGGCCGGCGGATATGGCGGCGAGGTCGGCCACATGCGCGTCAACCCGTCGGGCCAGGTGTGCAGGTGCGGGGCCATTGGCTGCTGGGAGACAGAGATCGGCCAAGATGCCATCCTGCGCAAGTCGGGGGCGGTTGATGTCGACGAGGCCATCGAGCGAGCGGCCGCGGGCGACGTCAGGCCGCGGGAGGCCCTCGCGGAGGTTGCCGCGTGGCTCGGCATCGGCCTGGCCAACCTCGTCAACATCGCCAACCCGCAAGCCGTCGTCCTCGGTGGCCATCTCGGCTCTCTCTACGCGTCGCAGCCGAGCATCGTCGATCACCACGTGGGCTCTGCGCTGCCCGCCCCGCGGGAGCAGGTGCGCCTGGTGGGCGCCTCCCTCGGCGCTGACGGCACTCTCATCGGGGCATCCGAGGTTGCCTTCACCGGCCTCTTGGCCGATCCCATCGGGGTCCTCGCCAGGCTCGAGCAGGCGAGTTAGACGTGCGCAGCGGGTGGGTCGAGGCTGACGACGACGCGATCGCGAGCTGATAGAGCCGCGGCTTCTATCACCCTCAGGTTGGCGACGACGTCGCGTGGATCCACCGGCGCCTCGCCCTCCCCGCGCATCGAGCTTACGACGCCCCGGTAGTACTCCGGCCACGCGCCGCGGGAACGCTCGATGGTGCGAGGTTGCGGATCCGCCGCCGTGACCAAGGTGGCAGCGCCAGATTCGCTGCCCCATTCGTCACCGAGGGGAGACGAGCCGGCGCGCAGGGCATCCTCCTGGGTGTCGAGGCCGGTGACCTCGAGTGCGCCCCGCGTGCCCAGGACGCGTAGGCGTGGCTCGATGCTCCCCGCCACGGCGCTCACGCTGAGGATGCTGATGGCTCCGCTGGTGTGCCAGACCATTAGCTGGGTGTCGTCGTCCGTCTCCATGCCATCGCGCACCGCGCGTACGCTCGCGACAACCGCGTCGACGGGTCCGAGTAGGTGCAGCGCCTGGTCCACCAGGTGGGCGCCGAGGTCGTAGAGCAGGCCGGGCAGGTCGTCCGGTCCACCCTTCTCGCGCCACCCACCCTTGGGCTGCGGGCGCCATCGCTCGAAGCGCGACTCGAGGCGGTGGACTCTGCCCAGGTCGCCGGAGTCGATCAGGCGCTTGGCGGTGAGGATCTCGGAGTCCCAGCGTCGGTTCTGGAAGACGTGGAGCTGGGCCCCGTGCGCGGCAGCGAGGTCGACGAGGTGCTGTGCCTCGGCTGCGCTTGCGGCGAGAGGCTTGTCGACGACGACGCAGAGTCCGCGCTCAAGGGCCGCGGTCGCCTGGGGCACATGCGCGGAGTTGGCTGTTGCTACGACCACGAGGTCATAGTCGTGGTCATCGGCCAGGGCCTGGTCGAGCGAGGCGAAGACGCGGGCATCGGGGAGGTCCGCGCGGGCCTGGGCGATCCGCTCGGGATCGGTCGTCACGACGGCGGAGACCTCCAGGCCGGGCTCCGCAGCGATGAGACGGGCATGGAAGACGCGTCCGGCGAGGCCGTAGCCCAGTAGAAGGACGCGGTAGGGCTCGGTCACGTCACGCAGTCAACCACGCGGTGCCTAGCTGTTGTAGACGTAGACCCTCGTGCCGACGGGAATCTGATCGAAGAGCCAGGACACACCCTGCAGATCGGCGACGTTGACGCAGCCATGCGACCCCCCGCCGGGGTAGTAGCCACTCGCGGCGAAGGTCGGCGAGTAGTGCACGGCGATGTCTCCGTTGAAGAAGAGTGCATAGGGCATGGGAGCGCGCGGCTGGTCGGGGCCGTTGATGCCGGACGTGGCATAGCGATCGCGGTAGTAGACGCGGAAGCTGCCCGTCGGGGTGTCGAGGCCCGGTACGCCGAATCGGACGTCGAGCGTCTGGACGACCTTCTTCTTCAGCACATAGCGCAAGACCTTGGCGGTCTTGTCGATGCAGAGGACCTGACGTTCTTCGAGGCAGGCCTTGGGCAACTTGCCGACGTCGTCGCCGACCTCGTCGAGCATCTTCCAGGTGTCCTTGTTGATCTTCCCGTTGATGGGCAGGAAGAACTTGCGCTGGAAGTCCTTGACGGCTGCCTTGGTCGACCGCCCGAAGTAGTCCCTGTCCATCTCCTTGTGACGCAGGTCGTAGCCCAGCCAGTCGAGGCGGTACTGCGCCTTGGCGACCGTGTCGCCCTTGTCGTCGTACTCGAGGGGGATGTCTCGCGGAAGGCCCTTGGCGAGGGCGGGTGAGGCGGCGCCCAGTGCCAGGGCGAGGGTCGCCGTAACGATTGCCACTGCCCGTGCCGCGCGCATGCCAACTCCCTGATCGATGTCCGCCTAGACGGTAGACGGTATCGACCATTCGCCCGCGTGTCAGCGCCTGGGACGGCACTGACCCGTCGAGGAGCCCGATGGGGCAGGATCGTGCCGTGACCGAGCCCCAGCCCGCTGGCGAGGCCGCGCGCATGGCCGACTGCGGCGACTACCGCTTCGGCCCCGAGGAGGCCGGCCCCTGGTACCTCTGGGGCCCCTACCTGGCCGAGCGCGGCTGGGGGACCGTGCGCGAGGACTACTCGGCCGACGGTGATGCCTGGCGCTACTTCCCCTACGACCATGCTCGGTCGCGGACGTTCCGGTGGAACGAGGACGGCCTTCTGGGCATCTGCGATCTCAATCAGGACATGACGCTCTCGCTCGCCCTGTGGAACGGTCGGGACTCCCATCTCAAGGAGCGGTTCTTCGGCCTCGACGGCTGGCAGGGCAATCACGGCGAGGATGTGAAGGAATACTGGTGGTACGACGACGCGACGCCCTCGCATGCGTGGCTTCGCGCCCATTACCACTACCCGCAGGGCTCCTTCCCCTACGACGAGCTGGTCACGGTAAACGGATCGCGCACGCGACAGGATCCCGAATTCGAATTGCTCGACACCGGCGCATTCGACGACGACCGCTACTGGGTGGTGGATGTCGCCTACGCGAAGAGCGACCCGTCCGACATCCTGATGCGCATTCGCGTGACCAATGTCGGTCCCGACAAGGACACGCTCCACGTCTTGCCGACCATGGTCTTCCGCGACTCGTGGTCGTGGGGCAAGGATCGCGACGTACCCCAGTTCGCCTTCGACGCCGGCACCATCGTGGCCGACCATTCCCGGCTGGGGCGCTATCACCTCGATGCCGAGGTCGCCTCTGACGGCACGGCACCCGAGGCGGTCTTCTGCGATAACCGCACCAACACCCAGCGCCTATACGGCACCCCGCTCGACGAGCCGTATCCGAAAGACGGGATCAACGACCACGTGGTGCAGGGCCTGCCCACCGTCAATCCCGAGCGGCAGGGCACGAAGTCAGCGTGGTGGTACACCCTCGA
>JBJTIQ010000294.1:0-3198 GCA_046095085.1 Actinomycetota bacterium
CCGACCATCACCATGCACACCAAGGCCGATCCGCTGGTGATCGCCCAAAACCAGACGTTCTTCCGCGACCGCTACAACGCGCAGGTGGCGGCCGGCAACGCCAGGTCAGAACTCGTGCAGGCGTTCACCGTGGCCCCCGGCACCTACAGCCAGGAGACCGGTGCGCCCTACGGTGCCGGCCACTGCAACTTCACCCCCGAGTCCCGGATTGCCGTGATCGACCTGCTGGACAACTGGGTCAAGAACGGTGTCTACCCCGGCACGCAGGCGATTCAGGACGCCATGGGCCCGTTGAGCGGATACAGCGCGAACTACGCACCGGGGCCGTGGCCCAATCCGCTGGCAGTCGTCACGCAGTAGGCGTTGTCGCGTGGCGCAGCGACCGGATCTCTGCGCCCGCGACGATCGCGCCGACGAGGGTGATCGTTGCCCCGGCGAGCAGAGCGCTGGTGGCCAGTCCCGCCACGCTCCGTGACATGACGGCCGTGGCGAGCACGACGAGCAGCCCGGCAGCCGCCCACACGGCGATGACGGCACGGCGATCATCGACGGCGAGTCGCGTGAGCAGGAGCGCCTGGGCCATGGCGAAGAGCGCCCCGATGGCCGCAAACATCCAGGCGATAGGAATCAGGTCGTCGTACGCCGCTCCGCCGACGACGTTGACCACCAGGGTCGGTGCAGCGGCGGTCACGCCGAGCACCAGCAGGCCCATGAGCCCGACCGCGCCCACGGCCACGACGGTGGCCTGCGCCCTACGCTGATCGGCGAACCTCGGGAAGAGCACCACGCCGACGAACTGCGGCAGCCAGAAGGCCACCTTGGCGATGATCGCTCCCAGTCCGTATTCGCCGGCCTCGTAGGGCGTCAGAAGGGCTCGGGCGAGCAGGACGTCGACGTTTGTCAGCACGAACAGGGCCAGTAGTGCGTGGGTGGCGTGTGCGGTCTCGCCGAAGAAGCCCCCCACGCGCGTGGCATGAGCCCGCGCGAGCGGCGCGACGCACCAGCGGCCGACGAGCGCTCCTGCCACGGTGCCGAGCGTGAGGCCGAGCATGGTGCCGAGCACCGTCTGCGTGACGAGTGCACCCGCGACGCCTCCGACCCCGCGTCCGACGCCAACGGCGAGGTACACCGCAGCGAGGCGTCGGTACGCCTCACGGCCCTGCGCCACGCCGTACTGGGCGCCAGCCCACGTCAACGGAATGAGTGTGAGCGCTACGAGAAGCAGGGGCAGCCAGCCCTGGAGACGCAGGAGCCACATGAGCAGCGGACTGATGAGGAGTGTCGCGGCAGCAACGGCCGCACCGCCGATGAGTCCGTCGCGCAGGATGTCGCGTGATGCGCCCCCGCGGTCGACCTCGTCGATATGCACGAGCCGACGAGCGGCGACGGCCTGAATCCCTAGGGCGAGGACGCCGCCGATGAGGATGATGCCGAGCAGTGCCGCAAAGATGCCGAATTGCTCGGGTCCAAGAGCACGTGCGGCGACCACGCTGACGACGTAGGCAAGGACCTGGCCCAGCCCGAGGGCGGCGGCAACGATCACGGTGTGCGACAGGATGGCGCGGCGTCCGGTCACGCGTGCCACGATAACCGCCCATGGAGGCCGTGAGCGGGTGGCGCCGCTGGGCCCCGGTGGCCTGGGTGGCCGTTCTGTCCCTGGCGATCATGGCGCCGACGCTGGTTCCGGGTTTCACGCTCACCTACGACATGGTCTTCACCCCTCGGCAAGCCCTGCTGCCCGACGCTCTGGGCATCGGTGGGTCGCTGCCGCGTGCGGTGCCGCAGGATGCCGTCGTCGCAATCCTCGAACTCGCTATTCCCGGGGAGTGGCTGCAGAAGGTCCTGCTGTTGGCCATACCGCTGGTCGCGGGCCTGGGGATGCTGCGACTCCTGCGTGGCACCCCGACGAGCGCGCGCCTGATCGCGGCCACCCTCGCCGTGTGGAATCCCTACGTCGCCGAGCGGCTCGTCATCGGGCACTGGGGATTGCTGCTGGCGTATGCGCTCACGCCATGGGCACTCGCCCGTGCGTTGGACATGCGCCGAGGCAGCGGTGGGGCTGGAGTCGGGTTGGTGCTGCTCATCGCCGCGGGCAGCCTGACTCCGAGCGGGAGCATCCTCGTCACAGCGATCGCCCTCCCGGTGGCGATCGGACCCGGATCGCGGGCATCGGTGCGCTCGCGCGTGCTGACGACCGCCGGGGCGCTGGCGTGCTGGCTGCCCTGGCTCCTGCCCGCGCTGCTGAGCCCCGCGCTCGGCCGGGTCGATCCCGCAGGATCCGGCGTATTCGCCCTGCGCGACGAGGGGTTTGGCTCCCTCCTGACCGCCGCGGGCCTCGGGGGCATCTGGAACGGCGAGGTCGTGCTCCCGTCGAGAGCCTGGCCGACCGCCGCCGTCCTCTCGGTCGTGCTGCTTGCCCTGTGCGCGATGGGGGTGGCGCCCCTGTCACGGCTGGTGGGGCGCGCGCTCGTTGCGTGGTGGGTCGTCGTCTCGTTGCTCGGACTCGCGGCGACGCTCGCATCGGCGCTGTTGCCGCAGGCCTGGGGCAGCGTCCTGCAGGTCGTTCCGGGCGGAGGGATCCTGCGCGACTCGCACAAGCTGCTCGCGCCGCACGCCCTGCTCGTCGCCGCGGGGGCAGGCGCTGCCGTGGGACAGCTGGTCCGACGCATCGCCGAGCCGAGCGTGCGCGGCGCGCTCGTCGTTCTCGTCGCCCTGGTACCGATGGCGCTGCTGCCCGACCTCGCCTGGGGAGCGTCCGGTCGGTTGCAGGCCGTGCCCTATCCGCCTGCGTGGAGCGAGGTGCGCGACACGGTTGCCGCGAGCGATCGATCAGGCGACGTTGTCGTCCTGCCCTGGTCGGCATTTCGTCGCTTCGAGTGGAACGCCGAGCGGACGGTGCTCGATCCGGCCCCGAGGTGGCGTACCCGCACGTCGGTGGTCTCGGACTCGCCGGCGGTCGCCACGCGTGACGGCATCGTGGTCGTCGCGGGGGAGGACCCCCGCGCGCGGGAGATCGTGCGCGCCCTGGCCGACGGGCAGCCGCTGCTGTCGGTGCTGCCCGGTCTCGGGATCGGGTGGGTCCTGGTCGAGATCGGGCAGTCGCCCGGAGTTCCCCCCGGTGCCCTCGAGGGTCTGGTGGAGGTGCGTCCCGGGCCCGAATTGGCGCTCTATGCGGTCGAGGGCCCGGTGAGCGAGGCC
>JBJTIQ010000295.1:0-7547 GCA_046095085.1 Actinomycetota bacterium
TCGGCCCGACGCCCTGCGGCTCCTACCCCCCGGCGCTTTGGCCTAGCGGCGTTCTTCGGGAATTCGAGGGCAGAATTCGCCCTGTTTCTCCCGAAGAACGCAGTCAGGCGTTGGCCTGCTCCGGCTGCGGTCGTACGCCGAGCGGCTCGCCGAGGTAGCCCCGCGCCACCATCGTCACGAACTGGTAGATGGCGTCTTCGTCGGGCGAGAGCGGTCCGGGCTGAGCGAAGCCGCTGTCGAGTCCGCGTTGCACCGACTCACAGGCGCCCCAGTCCTCGCGGTTGGTGATGTCCCAGAAATCCATGGCGTAGGCCGGGTCGAAGCCCGGCTTGTCCAGCGCCTCCGGCGGGAAGGCCCACTGGCACTCCACCCAGGTCTCACGCGGGGACAGCGGCACCATGCGGTGAGTCATCACGTAGTCGGGGTGCAGGCTCACCAGCAGGTTGGGGAATAGGCCGATGTAGTCGATACGGCGCTGCTCCACCTCGTTGAGGCCAGGTATGAAGACGCCGTCGCTGTGCCCGTCGAGGCTCATCGTGACCGCATGGGGACGCAGGTCCTGCCAGCCGCCGACCCACGCACCTGCGCTCGGTGCCCAGTTTTCCCCGCTCTCCGGCGGGCTCACCTGGCAGAGCTCGGGGTGAATGGACGAGCAGTGGTAGCACTCCTGGTAGTTCTCGATGACGATCTTCCAGTTGGCCTGGATGACGTATTCGTGGCGCCCCTGCACGACGAGACGCTCGGGCGTGTATTGCGCCAGGCGCTCCTCGAGGCCTGATACGTGTCGCTCGAGGGGGCCGGCGAGACCGGAGATGTCGAGGAATACCCACCCGTGCCACTCCTCGACCGTGATGGGTCGCAGGGGGAACTCGGCCATGTCGAACGACGTGAAACGGCCGTAGCCCGCAGCACTGAAGAGCTCGCCGTCGAGTCGATAGGACCACGAGTGATAGGGGCAGGTAATCGCGCGAGCCTTCGTCGACGCGCCACACGGCAGGATCTCGTGCCCTCGGTGACGGCAGACGTTGGCAAATGCGCGCAGGGTGCCGTCTTCACCGCGTACGAGGAGCACGGTGGTGTCGCCCACCTTGTCGGCGCGCTGCATGCCCGGCTCAGCGATCTCATCGCTCCGCCCTACGCACTGCCAGCCTCGGAAGAAACTCGCCTGCTCCCACGCGAACACCTCATCGGAGGTGTAGGCCTCGGCCGGGAGCATGCGGCTCTCGCCGAAGGGCTGGAGGCTGCGCGCGAGTGCGTCAGCGGGCAGCGGAGCGGGGGTGAACGTGGAGGACATGGGCACAGCATAGACGCGCGAATGGGCCCCCGGCACGGCGATGGCGCCCTAGGCGATGATCGCGTCGACTGCAATCGATTGCGTGGCGCCGACGATGCAGGGGTTGACCTCGATGAGACGACACTGCTCGGCGAGAAGGGCGTCACCTACTCGAGCGGCGAGCGCACCCAGCCCGTCGACGTCGTACGCCGTCCCACCGCGGTCGCCTCTCAGCAGGCCCACGGCGCGCAATGACTGCACAGCCACCCGCACGCGATCGATGTCAGCGGGGAGCGGGATCACGACGACGTCCGAGAGGGCTTCGGTCCACACGCCGCCCAACCCGATGGTCAGGGTCGGCACCACGCCGTCGCGGCGCGCGCAGACGAGGACCTCGAGCCCCGGCTCGACCATCTCCTCGACGAGGACCCTCCCGCCAGGGTGGGCATCCAGCAGGCGCGCTGTCTCGCGCTCGACATCCTCCGGGGTTCGAACGTCCACGACGACCCCGCCCACGTCGGACTTGTGCGCCAGTCCAGTCACGACGGCCTTGACCACGACCGGGAAGCCCAGCTCGTGAGCAGCGTCGACGGCCTCGCTCGCCGACACGACGACCTGACCTCGCGGCACGGGAATGCCGTGCCGCGCGAGCATGGCCTTGGCCTCGGGTTCTGAGATCGGCTCACTCTCGCGACCGACCACTGCTGCCGCGGTCGCCATGTCACGCAGACGGCGCTCCGACGGTCGCGCGCCCTGGAGCGCCGCAAGTGCTCGCAGCGAGTTATCCAGTCCCTCGACCGCGTCCGCGGAGCCCTGTCCCGGGAGTGTCGCCACGACCAGCGTGTCGTGGCCTGCGCGTTCGCCGCCGAGGACGCCTCCCCGACGAGTCGCGCGCCATTCGGCCAAAGGCCCCTCAGGCAGACCGGGCGGCTCATCCTGCACGTAGACCAGGTGACCGACACCCGGATCACGTCCGACCGTCTCCGCCAGCGTGGCGATGGCCTCGGTGTCGGCCCACACCAGTGCGGTGTGATCGAGGGGATTGGCCACGGTCGCGGCCGGCGGCAGCAACTCCCGCAGTGCCCGCTCGGTGGCATCCGACAGGTCGGCGAGAGCAGCACCCAGATCGGCGGCGAGGTCGGCGGCGATGGCCGCATCACCGCCGGAGCACGTGAGTACGGCGGCCCCCCGCGGATCACGACGGCCCGCGGCCAGCGCACGCGCCGTCTCCAGGAGCTCGAGTGGTTGTCGCACCATGACCGCGCCGGCTTCCTCCATCATCGCCGCGAACACCGCCTGGTCGCCCACGATGGCCGCGGTGTGCGCCTGGCCGACAGCTGCGCCGCGCGAACTGCGTCCGACCTTGAGGACCGCCAGGCGCACATCGCGTTCAGCGCACGCCGAGAGCGCCCGGCACCAGCGAGCCCCGTCGCCGTCGGCCTCGAGATACAGGGCGATCGCACGCACTCCCTCGAGCTGGGCCAGGTGCTCGACCGCCATCGCCGAGTCGACGACCGCGGCATTGCCGACCGAGATCACCGTGTGCAGGCCCACCCCACCGCGGTGCGCCATGCCGATGACGCCGACGTTGCCGCTCTCTGACACGAGCGCGACACCCCCCGCCGCCGCCGGCAGGGCAACGGCGTCGCCCCACAGCGGTGCGCGGGCAGGGACACTCACGAGCCCGTTGCCATTGGGTCCAATGACAGCGAGATCGCCAGCCGCAGCAATCAGTGCGTCCTGCAGGTCGCCGCGACCGCCCTCGGCGAAGCCCGCGGCGTAGACGACCGCTCCCCCGCAGCCGAGCTCTCGGGCCTGCGCGACATAGGCGGGGACGGTCTCGGCCGGCGTGGCGATGACCACCGCGTCGACCGGGCTGGCATCGACGAGGGCCGCCACACAGGGGAAGCCTCCCGCGGAGGTGCGCGTCGGATGCACACCCACGACGTCGCCCGCGAATCCCGCGCGCGCGAGGTTGAGCAGGGTGGCGTTGGCATAGCTGCCCTCACGATCGGTCGCGCCGACGACCGCCACCGATCGGGGCGCCAGAAGTCGAGTGAGGTCAGGCATGCGATCAGGTGAGCATCGCGCGTACGCCGCGCCGCTCGAGCGAGCGTGCGACGATGAGGCGCTGGATCTCGGACGTGCCCTCCCAGATGCGATCGACGCGCAACTCGCGCCAAAACCGCTCGGCTGCCGTCGTGCGCATGTAGCCCCGGCCCCCGAAGACCTGGACCGCACGATCCGCGCAGCGATTGGCGGCCTCGGAGCAGAAGAGCTTGGCCATCGACGCCTTGCCGTGCACCAACTTGGGGTCAGCTCCTTCGTCAGCGAGTGCAGCCACGTCAAGGCCGAGCAGACGGCCGGCCGCGGCATCGGCAGCGCTGTCGGCAAGGGGGAAGCTCACGCCCTGGTGGTCGATCAGGCGCGCGCCACCCTGCTCGCGATGCACGGCCCAGTCGACGCTCTCCTCGATGAGGCGCTGCATGGCACCCACGCAGCGAGCGGCGATGCCGAGCCGCTCCTCGGTGAACCAGCGGCGCTGAAGGTCGTCGCCCTCGCCGATCCCGCCGATGATGTCGTCGTCGGTCACGATGACGTCAGTGAAGCGGAGTGTCGGGTGCCCGTGAGGGTAGCTATGCGTGAACGGCACGTCGGCGACGGTCTCGATGCCCGGAGCGTCGGCCGGCACGGCGAAGAGCGTGGGAAGCGCTTGGCGGTCTGGACCGCCGTCGGACCGGCCAAGCCGGCCCGCTTGGCGGTCAGGTTCCGCGTAGGCCATCACGACGATGACGGCCGCGATGGAACCGTAGGTGACGAACCACTTCTCGCCGTTGATGACCCATCGGCCATCGCCGAGCGGACGCGCCGTGGTCGTCATGCCCGACGGATCGCTGCCCGCCTCGGCCTCGGTCACGGCGTAGGCATCGTGAAGTTCCCCGCGAAGGGCTGGCAGGAGCCAGCGCTCCTGCTGGGCGGGGGACGCGTGCTTCCAGACGTTGTAGGCCGTGGGTATGTACCAGGAGACGCCGTTGGTGGAGCGGCCGAACTGCTCCTCGACCAGGAACCACTCCGTGACGCTCCAGCCGTTGCCACCGTGCTCGCGCGAGTGGGAACCACCGTGAACGCCGTACTCCACGGCCTTGGCGCGTATGCGCTCCTGGTCGGCGACGGGCAGCGGGCCGCCGCCCAACTCCGCCGTCACCTCCAGAGGGATCAGCACGTCATCGACGAAGGCGGCCGCCCGCGCCTGCAGGTCGGCATAGTCTGGCGCGGCGGTAGAGCGGCCCCTGTCGGGCTCACGCGGGTCCGTGCGCACGGCATCTCCAGCGACTGGAAGGATATGGACGCGGGCCAGCGTATCTGAATGACCGTTCAGCCCACCCGCGCTGGGAGGCTTGATGGCAAAGGGGGCCCTGTCGGCCAAGGCGCCGGAGGAACGCCGCGAACTCATCCTGCGGGCCACCGTGGCCGTGGTGAGAGAGCGCGGATTCGCCGGCACCCGCGTCGCCGACATCGCCGAGGCGGCCGGCACATCCCAGGGTCTGGTTCTCTACCACTTCGGCTCCCTCGCCGGCGCCCTCGACCAGGCGCTGACCCTGCTCGAGGACGAGTTCTACGTCGACCTCGAACACGACCTGCAGGAGCAGAAGGGCCCCATCGAGCGCCTGCGCCACATGGCCGAACTCGGCACCGGCCTCGGTCCCGCCGTCGGCGACTGGCGACTGTGGCTGGAGATCTGGTCGCGCGCCCTGCATGACGACGATGCGCGCGAGACCCGCGAGTCCCTCGACCGACGCTGGCGGGCAGCCCTGCGCGACGTCATCGCGGAGGGGGTGGCCACGGGCGACTTCCGATCCACCGACGTCGACGGGGCCGTGGTCCGGCTGGCCTCCCTCATGGACGGGCTCGCCATCCAGTTGGCCCTCGAGGACCCCGACATGACCCCCGACCGATTCACCGATCTGTGGTGGGAGGCGGCCCGCCTGGAATTGGGCATGACCACGACCTGATCGGCCCTGATACTTGCTGAACGACCATTCAGGGTGCTACTCTCCTGGAAATCCTGAACGACCGCTCAGGATCAAGGGACGTGAGACCCATGGACGCTTCGCAGCGTCGGACCGGCGACTTCGGCGCCAGCGACACACGGCGGCAGGCGCGCGACCACCTACTCCTCAACTTCACCGACATGGGCGAGTACGCCGAGGCCGGGTCCAAGGTCATCGTCCGCGGCGAGGGGTGCGAGGTCATCGACGACCGCGGTCGCCGCTTCATCGACGGGCTGTCGGGCCTGTTCTGCTCCAACCTCGGCCACTCCTACGGCGACGAGATCGGCAGGGCCGCGCACCAGCAGTTGGCGACACTGCCCTTCACGCCGACCTGGTACCTCGCCCATCCCCCGGCGGCCGAACTCGCCGAGATGCTCACCACGCGCGCGTCGTCGCTCGGCATGGAGCGCGTGTTCTTCACCAACAGCGGCGGCGAATCAGTGGAGGCCGCCTGGAAGCTCGTGCGCCAGTGGCACGCCGCCAACGGCCAGCCCCAGCGCACGAAGGCGATCGCACGCCGCATCGCCTACCACGGCACCACCCTGGGCGCGCTCAGCTTCACCGGCATGCCCGACTGCCGCGCGGGATTCGAGCCGCTCGCGGTGCCCACCACCCACCTGTCGCCCACCTACGCCTATCGCCATCCGGCCGGCGATGACCCGGTGGCGTTCACCCGGGCACTCCTGGACGAGGTGGAAGACGCCATCACCTTCGCCGGCCCCGACCAGGTCGCGATGATCATCGCCGAGCCCGTGCAAAACGGCGGCGGGGCATTCGTTCCGCCACCCGGATACTGGTCGGGCCTGCGCGCCCTGTGCGATCGCTACGGCATCGTGCTCGTCGCCGACGAGACCATCACGGCCTACGGACGACTCGGGGAGTGGTTTGCCTCATCGCTCTTCGACGGGCGTCCCGACCTCATCACCTTCGCGAACGGCGTGACCGCTGGTCACGCGCCCCTGGGGGGCGTGCTCATGACCGAGCGCATGGCCGCACCCTTCGTTACCGGCGGGCACACGTACATGCACGGCCACACCTACTCCGGCCATCCCCTCACCACCGCCATCGCCGCGTCGGTCCTGCGCATCTACGAACGCGATCAGGTCTTCGAAAACGTTCGCGACCTGTCGCCCCGCTTCGAGTCGGGCCTTCAGGAGCTCCGCCGCATCCCGCTCGTCGGCGACGTGCGCGGCATGGGCTACTTCTGGGCCCTCGAGCTCGTGCGCGACCGCCAGACCAAGGAACGCTTCTCCGCCGACGAGGCCGACTGGCTGCTGCGGTCAGAACTCTCGGCACACATGGATCGGCACGGCCTGCTTTGTCGCCTCGATGATCGAGGCGAGCCTGTCATCCAGCTCTCTCCCCCGCTCGTGTCCGACGCCGCGCTGCTCGATCGCATCGTCGACATCGTGGGGACGGCGGCTGAGCGCGCCTGGAAGGCGTGGAGTGGCGAGGCCGCACCCACGTCCGTCGGCGTCCTGCCGTCGCCCACGGCGCGCAACCCCAAGGCCGGCGCAGCCTAGGGCTCCCGACCGGGATCCTCCATCGGACCCGCGTGGTCGGCCAGCCACTCCAGTGCCGGCGTGATCGCCCGCCAGTCGCGGCGAACGGCATCGAGCAGCTTCTTGGACTCCACGGTCGCGGGCTCGTCGTACGACCGGGTGAAGACCAGCCGGGTCATGCGCAGGAGTTCCAGGTGCGGATGGTCTGCCGGCACGCCCTTGGGCCGGGTCTTCAGCGGCGACATGTCGATCGTCCACGCCGGACGAGCCTTGCGAAGGGCTTCGAGTTGCTTCTCCAGGATCACGACGGCCGGAGAGTCGATGGCCGCGCGCACACGAGCAAGCTGGACCGGCGCCGGCGCGTAGAGGCCGCCGCCGACCATGAGGCCGCTGGCCGAGACCTGCACGTAGTAGCCCGCGGCATCCTCGATCATCACGACCGCGCCCTGATGGTCCTTCAGTGGCGCCTTGTCCTTGCTAAAGCGGGTGTCGCGATAGGGCCGGTGGACCTTGGCCTCGCCGAACTCCGGCTCGAGCGCGTCGAGTAGCGCGGTCATCGGCGCCTTGACGCACCCGTCGTAGGTCGAGCGGTTCTTCTCCCACCAGGCCTTGGTGTTGTGCGCGGCCAACTGCTCGTAGAAGGCGAAGGCCTCCGCGGGGAAGCCGGTGAACGCCATGCCGGGAGGCTAGCGAGATGAAGGACCGCTCCCCTGGCGCCCG
>JBJTIQ010000296.1:0-4571 GCA_046095085.1 Actinomycetota bacterium
GGAAAGCACGACCGTCTGCGAGGTGGCGCTCGTCGAACTGCGGGAGATGCCGGAGGTATCGACGCCGTGAGACGCGAGTTCTTCGATCACCTGCTGGCCCAACGCATCGTCGCCGACGCGTCCGCCAACGCGCACGCTCACACCTAGGTCCGCGAGATCGATACCGGTGTTGGCCGCGCATCCACCCGATTGGTAGAGCGGTGCGGTGATCGAGACGAGCTGTCCGGGCCTCGGGATTTCTCGGAGCGGCGGGACGAACAGATCCGACACGAGGATCCCCGCGCACACCACCAGCGGTTCGCGAATCGGGGTGGACACGGGGGCAGTCTGCCAGGGGGCCCCCGCCTGGCGGGGTGGAGTTCGCTGCGGAACCCGCCCGATTAGCAAGCAACGGGCGCCTCCCTGGTGCCAGGATGCGCCCATGAAGTGGCTATCCGCTCTCCTGCTGCTCCTCACCGCCTGGGCCGTCGGGACGCCTGTGGCCCAGTCGGCTCCCATCACCGAGTGGGATCCGCACGCGTCGCCACGCGCCGACAATCCACTGCTGCTGGGAATGTCGATTCACGTCGAGGGCTTCCAACAGGAGGCTCGTGATGAGGACCAATTTGACCGGCATGTGGAAGCGATCACCTCCTTTGCGGAAATCGCGGCTGACCACGGGGCGATCTTGACTATGGAATTCAGTGAGGTGTTCCTCGACGCGGTGGTGAAGTGGGACAGCACCGTCATCGACGAGCTCAAGAGCATGGGGCACGGCACTGCCGTGCACGCCGATGTCGGTGGGCAAGGGGATCCGACGCTGGAGGAGATGGTCGAGGACCTCGAACGACAGCGCGCAAAGGCGGAGCCCCTTGGCGTCGACCTACGCCATGTCTCAGGGGTGTGCTCTAGGGGGCCGTGGGTAGAGGCCGTCATCGCAGCTGGCTACCAGTCAAACAACGGTCCAGTGGAGTACTGCGCCCTGTCCCTTGATGAGGACGTCGTTCCGTCTGACTGGGATCTGTCCGGATGCACCAATCCCTCGGTCTGCCACGGACAGCTCAAGGTCGACCAAGACCTCATCGTGCATCCCTACTTCATCGACAGCAGCTCGGACTTCATCATCCCGAAGGAGTCTGGCCTCGTATTCATCATTGGCGACTCCGGCAGCACCGCTCCATGCAAGGCAGAGGCGGAGGGAGAGCGGTGCGTGGGCAACTCCGCTGATATCCCCTACATCGAGGAGACACTGCAGGAATACCTCGATGCCAGGGACCCTGATCGCGTGGCGGTGCTGTCACTGACCTGGAGCATCGGCACCATACCCAACGATGCGTTTGTCGATGATGTGTTCAGCGTCTACGATGACGTCGTTGCAAGTGGTCAGGCGAAGTGGATGTCCAACGGCGACATCGGCCAGGCCGTGATCGATGCCGCTGACGCCGCCCTCGTCAGCACCGAGACCGCCATCACCAAGGTCAAGGAGACATCCTCCGGCAAGACGAAGGTCACCGGCACCGTCACCGTCGCATCCGGATCAGTCAAGGCAGTGAAGGGGGGCACCGTCGATATCCAGGTGAAGAAGCGAGGTGGCTCCTGGAAGTTGATGGCCTCCGGCGAGGCCGAGAAGGACGGCAGCTTCACGGTGAAGATCACGAAAACCTATCCGGCCGGCACGAAGTTCAAGGCAGCGTTCAAAGGAACCGACGACGCTGATAGCAGCACCTCCAGGACCTATACGTCGTAGGCGCCCTCTCTAGTTGCTCGGTCGGGGCGCGACTTCCGCGAGGTCGACCCCGTCATTGCGCGGGGATATGAGCGACGCCGATGAGGTTTGCACCGCGACATCTCGCGAAATCGGCACGACGAGGATCCATGGGTACGCCGTGCCATCGATGATCGAGTAGGCCTGAACTCGTCCGGTCAGTGACGTGTTAGGGCTCATCTCTCCCGGGGAGATCAGCCAGCGCAGGCGTACCGAACGCTCGCCCGGCGGGTCTAGATCCTGGGCGCCGAGTCCGCGCAGTGCCGTGCCGTCGAGGGGAGTCAGCACAACACGCTCGGCGCGGCTTTGCACATCAGCGGTGATCACGAGTGTGCGATCACGAAAGAAGACATCGATGAGCGCTGAGGTCGGCTCTAACACGGGGGCCTGCCCCCCGGCCGAGCACAGCCTCACCATCAACTGCGCCACCTCATCGCGCACTGACTCGGCGATGGGCACCACGGTGCCCTCACTGGCCACGAGGAGTTCCCTTGGTAGGGCACCGGCGGTCAGGCAGTCCGAGGGGGCCAGGACGACATCCGCGTTGACGGTCTGCCCTGCGGGGATCGCCGTGGGCACGACGGCCGACACGATCACCTCGGGCGAGGCGGGAGCCGGACTGACGACAACGCTGGCGCGCGGATCGCCTTCGACCGTCAGGCGCGCCCACACGGCCGGAGCAACCGCGCCCCCTGGCGTGCCCAGTCCTCCCGCCCACCCGGAGTCGCCATCTTCGACCGTCACGCTCGCTCGGCCGATTACCTCGACGGCCGAGATCTCCAGCCCGTAGGACCGCGGATCTTGCTGCGACCACCAGCGCCAACCCGTGACGACCGCGCTGGCCACGATGGCCAGGGCGATAAGGCCGACCAGCGATGCGACGAGAGGTCGGCGCGACGGACGCGCACTCTCGTCGGGGCGACCCTGCTCGAGCACCTCCACGCCTTGACGCTAAGGCGAGCCAGCCTCACTCGCACGCGGGAGGGACAGGGCGACGGCATCAAGGTCGTGCCGCACCATGGTGGCGATGACGTCTACCGCCGAATCCTGGGACTTCCAGCCGAGCGACTGTCCAATGCGGGTGGGATTCGCTCTCACGGCATACGACGACCCGCTCCGCGCCAGGGTGGGATCGAGGCGGATGAGGTCCCACCGATCCTCAAGGCCCGCGGTGGCGAGAGCGGCCTCGACGACATCGCGCAGGCTGACACTGACGCCCGTCGCCACGACGAAGTCGCCCGCGTCAGGAGCGGTGGCGATGAGGCTCATGGCCCGTGCGTACTCCGGTGCGTGCCCCCAGTCGCGTATGACGCTGAGGTCGCCGAGGGCCAACTCTGCAGCCAAGCCGCGCGCCAGTGCGGCCACACCAGCCGAGATGCGGCGGAAGACGTAGGGCAAGGGGCGCCGAACGGATTCGTGATTGCTCAGGATGGCATTTGAGACGTTGAGACCGAACTCGTCGCGATAGCGACAGCCGAGCACATGTGCCTGCGCCTTTGACTCCGCGTAAGGGGAGTTGGGCCGCATGGGCGTGAACTCGTCGATGACACCGCCCGCGTCACCGAACATCTCCGAGGTCGACGCGTGGAGGACGCGGATGGACGGGTCAACGTCACGGACTGCTTCGAGGATCCGCGCATAGCCGGAGACATTCGCTGCCATCGTGGCAGCGGGGTCGACCCAGGACCCTGACACCGAGCTGCGTCCGGCAAGGAAGACGACAATCGATGGCTGTGTGGATTCGAGCAGTCCGTGCGCGCGCGCGTGCGGGTCCGCGAGGTCAATGGCGATGCGTCCGGCCAGAGCCGGACTGTCGGGCTCCGTGGTCAGGTAGGTGCCGTAGACGACGTAGCCGGCGTCGTGGAGTTCTTGAGCCACCCACGGACCGTCCTGTCCGCTGGCGCCCAACACGAGTGCTCGCTCTCCGGCCATCTGAGCAGGGTAGGTGCCATGCAGTTGGGGCCGCAGCCCCATCGAGAAGTGACTAGGTCGATGAGTCGCGACGCTTCCACGCACCCGGCGTCTCGAGGAGGGTGCCTACGCCCGATGGTAGGTCCCCGGTGGCAATGTCGGCGAGGCTCACGTGCTCCAGGACCTCCCGGATCGCCGCCCGGGTTGCGATCCAGACATCGCGCAGATGCTCAGCATTGCCCCGATAGGCAACGTCTTCGGGCGCCTCACCGCGGACGGCCACGAGCGGACCATCGAGCGCGCGAATCACGTCGGCAACCGATACCTCAGCGGGCGGCCTGTCGAGCCGGAACCCACCATCAGCGCCACGTTGGCTCGCCACGATCCCCGCGCGACGCAGGCTCCGGAGGATGTTCTCCAGAAACTTCGGGGGGATCTCCTGATCCCGCGCCACCGTGTCGGATGTCACCAGGCGATGCGGATCTTCAAACGCGACAGAGGTCAGCTCCATCAGGGCCCGCATACCGTAGTCCACGCGGGCCGACACGTGCATCGTGCCGTTGAACCGCTGGTGGATTCCCCTATGGGAAGTGGGGTGACGGTAGCGGTCGCTCACGACGGGAAGCCCTCTCATTCGCTAGCGCATACTCCAGCCCGGCACGAAGAATCTAGGTATTGTCTACCAGTTGTATTGACAATACGCCACTACCGCTTCGCCGCTCCCGGGCGAGTCGCACTCCGCGGCGTAACCCCACCGGCAATGACGAGGGGCCCCGGTCATCCCGGGGCCCCTCGCTCATGCGTTGTCTGTCAGGTGCCCGAGCACGGCGCTGAATAGTCGTAGGCCTGCGCCGTCTTGCCGACGTAGCCCATCAGCAGCGTCTCGACGCCGAGGGCGCCTTCTTCGGACGGAATG
>JBJTIQ010000297.1:0-18664 GCA_046095085.1 Actinomycetota bacterium
TCCACGAGGCCATTCTGCCTGTCAGACCCCCGGCCTAGCGTCGCCCCATGACCGGACGCCTGCCTTCCCTGCCCGTCACCGCCGACGAGCGCCGCTCCCTGGCCCGCATCCGCCGCGACATCGACCGCCGCGGCTGGGCGGCCGCGGAGGGGTGCGTCGTTCTCGACGATGAGCACATGGCCACCGACTACTCAGTCGGCTTCACCCGCCACCACGGTCACCCCGAGGTGATCGTGGTCGGGAGGTCGATGGCGGAGGGGCGCCGACTGCTGTCGCGGCTGGCTCACGAGATCGCCCTGGGCACGCGGTTCGAGCCGTGCCTGGTGCAGATCGACGGCGCGGGTTACGGCCTGCTCGAGGTCGATGACCCCCAGCACCTGTGGCTCGCGCACCTTCTCTACGGCCGTGAGGGCCTGCCGGTGCGCGCACTGCAGTTGGTGCCCGAAGACGGGCGCGGGCTCTTGCCGTGGGAGGGCGGTGGAGGCACCGACCGCCTCCTCGGCTCTTGGCCGTTCTAGGCCGGGGTTGGTATCGCGTCGCCCACACCGTCGATGACCGTGCGGAAGTCGACGGTCGCGTCGATCCCGCACAGCAGGGCGATCGTGCCCATGACCGCGCGGTGCTCGAGTAGGTAGTCCGGCGGGAAGCGCAGGCGGCTCGCACCCTGCAGCGCCTGCACCGGATCCTGGAACTGCTGCGACCGAGACTGCAGCCACTCCTTGCTGAAGGTGAATTCCTCGCGCGTATAGGGGCGGTCGTCAGGGTCGAGCATCTCCATGAGCTGATCGGTCGGGGTGGAGTCGCTGACGAGCCCGGCCGCGCGCCACGCGTCGAGCACCGCGTCGTAGTCGCCGCGCGTCGTCAGGATGAGCGTCTGCGCGAAGAGGTGCGTGAAGAGCCCGGAGTCGTCGGCCACGCTGCCGAAGTCGAGCACGGCGAGGCGATCATCGTCGAGGAGTCGGAAGTTGCCCGGGTGCGGGTCGGCGTGGGTCGCCCCCACCAGGCGGGGCGACCACAGGCAGAAGCGCGCGAGTTGGCGACCGGCCGCATTGCGACGGGATGCATGCTCGTCGGCAAGCGCGGTGAACGGCGTGCCGTCGACCCATTCGGTCACGAGGATCGTCTCGGTGGCGAAGTGCACCTTGGGCACGACGATGCCCTCGGACTTCCACGCCTTGCGGAACTTCTTCTGCCACGACGCCTCGTGGGTGTAGTTGAGTTCCTCGGCGAGTCGAGATGCGTGCTCGTCGACGAGTGCCTTGACGTCGAGGGTAGGGAGCAGTCGGCCCACGAGGGGTGCCATGGCGCGCAACTGCATCATGTCGGCCTTCACGACCTTGGGTGCGTCGGAATACTGCACCTTGATCGCGACGGGAGTGCCGTCCTTCCAGGTGCCGCGATGCACCTGGCCCAGGCTGGCGGCCGCGATCGCCTGGGGATCGATGTCGATGCCCTTGGGGAGTTGCTTGAGCTGCTTCTCGATCGTCTTCAGGGGCTGCGGCTTGGCGTCCTCGTAGAGGCGGGTGAGGGCCGTCAACTGAGCAGCCTGATCGGGTGGCAGCGCCGCCGAGAACACCGCGAGTGCCTGGCCGAACTTCAGGGCCTGGCCGCGGGCCTTGGCGAGTGCGGTCGTCAGGGTCTCAACCGATGCCGCCGTGGCCTTTGCATAGACCGCATCGCGATCAGCGCCCAGGGCGGCGGCCGTAGCGGCGCCGGCCAGCCGTGCACCGGTCGTGACCGGCACGGTTGCGAGCGAGGCCGCTCTCGAGATGAGTCCCATGACGTCCTTTCTACGCTGCCGGCCGCTTAGACGGCACGGCGGGATGCTGCTCTCCCTCTTGCACGAGATGACCGGCCATGCCGGGGAAGACGAAGCGATGGAACGGCGCTACCGACCACCAGTAGGCGTGGCCGGAGAGCCCTCGGGGGAAGAAGACGGCACGCTGGGTGAGGCGTGAGCCGCCGTCGTCGAGCGGCTCGATCGAGAACTCCAGCCAGGCCAGGCCCGGCATCTTCATTTCGGCACGCAGGCGCAGCAGGCGCGGCGGGATGCGCTCTTCGACGCGCCAGAAGTCGATGGCATCGCCAACTACGAGGTGATCGGGATCGCGCCGGCCCCGACGCAGGCCCACGCCGCCGACAAGGCGGTCGAGGAATCCGCGCACCTGCCAGAGGAAGGTCGCGGAGTAGTAGCCGTGCTCGCCGCCGATGCCTTCGACCGCGTGCCACAGGGTCTCGGGGCTCGCGGTGGAGTCGACGACGCGCACGTCGGTGTAGAGGGACCCGCCCGACCATTCGGGATCGGAAGGGAGGGGATCGCTCGGGGCGCCGGGCGTGGAGGCGTCCGACCACCGTGTGGTCACTTCGGCGTCGCGGATGCGCGTGAGGGCAAGGCCGACCGCGGTGTCGAAGGGGAGCAGCCCCTCGGGAGGGTCGGGGATGTAGTTCGCGATGTCGTGCTCGCCGCACACCGCGGGGTGCCTGAGCGACTCGACGAGTGGTCGGGCGAGGCGACGGGGCACGGGGGTGACCAGGCCCACCCAGTGACTCGAGAGCCCGGGCGAGAGCAGGTTGATGGGCAGGATCAGGCGCTTCGGCAGGCCCGCGACGGCGGCGTAGCGCTGCATCATCTGCTGGTAGGTCATCACCTCGGGTCCGCCGATGTCGAATGCGCGATTGACATCGGGCGGAAGGTCTGCGGCCTTGACGAGGTAGCGCAGCACGTCGCGGATCGCAATGGGCTGGGTCTTCTGGCGCACCCACCGCGGGGTGATCATTGCGGGGAGGCGCTCGGTCAGGTAGCGCAGCATTTCGAAGGAGGCCGAACCCGAGCCGATGACGACGGCGGCGCGCAACTCGCATGTAGGAACCCCCGATGACCGCAGGATGTCGCCGACCTGCGAGCGGGAGCGCATATGGCGGCTCATCTTGTCGGCCGATGTCTCGGGTGCGAGGCCGCCGAGGTAGACGATTCGCCCTACATGCTGGGCGCGCGCGGCCTCAGCGAAGGTCCGGGCAACCCGCGCCTCTTCTGACTCCAGCGCCGATCCCTGCTGGATCGCGTGGAGGAGGTAGTAGGCGACATCGACTCCGTCGAGTGCCGCGGAGATGGCCGCTGGGTCCCCGCCATCACCCACGGCAACCTCGACCTGGCCAGCCCAGGGCAGGTCACGCACCCGGTCGGGATCGCGTACGAGGACGCGCACTCGGAAGCCCGCATCGAGCAGTCGAGGGACGAGTCGACCGCCGACGTATCCCGTCGCTCCGGTCACCAGGCAGAGGCGGCTCACGCCCCTATCCTCGCCCCGATCGGGCGATCTCGCAGACCGAGTGCCTAGGGAGTCAGGCCCGTCCAGCGAGCGGCGAAGGCCAGCACATCGGCCGACTCCTCAATGGAACGGTAGAGTGACCGTGCCCCGTGACCGACATCACCCTCTCCGCGGAAGACGACCGGGCGATCGGAGGTCGTGGCGTGCTGCACGGCTGCGCACATCTTGCGTGCGTGCATCGGATCGGTGCGGGTGTCGTTGTCGAATGCCACAAACATCGTGGCGGGATACTCCGCGCCCTCGGCGACCCGGTGATAGGGGGAGTAGCCGAGGAGCCAGTCGAGCTGCTCGGGGATCTCCGGGTCGCCGTACTCGACAGTCCACGTCGGGCCGAGCTCGGAGGTGGTGTAGCGAACCATGTCGAGCAGGGGCGCCACGCATATCACCGCCTGGAAGAGATCGGGGCGCTGCGTCATGGCGGCGCCGACCAGCAGGCCGCCGTTGGAACCGCCATTGATGGCGAGCTGCTGGCGCGTCGTCCAACCGTTGTCGATGAGGAACTCCGCAGCCGCATGGAAGTCATCGAAGACGTTTTGCTTGTTGCCGAGCATCCCGGCACGATGCCACTCCTCGCCCTCCTCGCCACCACCGCGCAGATTGGCAACGGCCCACACGCCACCGGCCTCGACCCAGCTGAGGATCGTGGCCGAGTAGCCGGGGGAGAGTGGAATGCCGAACCCGCCGTAGCCGTAGAGGATCGACGGCCGCGGCTGGTCGGGCTCCTCGGTCGGCGACAGGATGAACATCCGCACCTGCGTGCCGTCCGTCGAGGTGTAGGTGACCTGCCGTGAGTGCACGCGCGGCACTTCCACCGTGCCGGGCGGCGCTTCCCAGAGTTCGATGGCACGGCTGCGGCCATCAAAGGAGTAGATGGTCGGCACCGTGGTGTGGTCGGTGTAGACGAGCCAGACGACGGGGCCGCCATCGGGCTGCTCGACCGGTCCGCCGATGGTGCCCGCGCCCGGAAGCATGATGCGCTCGAGAAGCTCACCGGTCTCCAGGTCGTGCAGGGTCATCTCACTGACGACGTGACGCGTCCACACGCCGACCAGGAGTGGTCGGATCAGTTCGGGTCCGTCGAGGATGGCGTAGCCGTCGAGCACGGCCTCGGCGTCCTCGGGCAGGAGGTCGCGCCAGGGCTCGTCCCAGAGGTGCTCCGGTGCGCTGACGCAAAGGCGACCGCGTGGCGCATCAAGATCGGTGGAGATGTAGAAGAGCCCGTTGCGTCCGACGTGGATCGCCGTCTGCGCGTCGACATCGCCCTGCACGAGTTGGAACGCCGGTGCCTCGGGCGGTGATGCCTGCAGGTCAGCGATCCACAGGTCATTGCGCGGCTCGGTGCCCTCGGAGGCGGAGACTTGGAGCCAGCGACCGTCGCGACTGACCTCGACGCCGTAGTAGTTGGTCATCGTCATGCCGGCGCCGAAGATCAGGATGTCATCGTCGGTGCTGCTGCCCACGGCGTGCAGGTAGACGCGCCGGTGGAATTGCTGCTCCGACTCGGGCAGGAGTTCGGGAGCAAGGCGTCGCACGTAGTAGAAGCGCTCGCCGCCAGGCAGCCACGCGATCGGGGAGTAGCGGCAGCGCTCGATGCCATCTTCCAGGAGCGCGCCGGTGGCTGTGTCCATCACGGCGAGGATCGACTCCTCATTGCCGCCGACGGAGTACTGCAGCGCCAGTCGATCGCCCTCCTTGCTCGGCTGCCAGGCGTCGAGCGTGGTCAGGCCGCTCGGATCCTTCTCGATGGGGTCGAAGAGAACGCGCGGCTCACCGCTGCCCTCGCGCACATAGAGGACCGGGAACTGCTGGCCAGGCTCTCGGCGAGTGAAGAACGTCCACTGTCCGCGCGTGTAGGGAGGCGAGACGGAGCCGGAGCCCATTAGTTGCTCGATCCGCTCCGCGAACCGGTCGCGATGGGCCCATCCTGACCGCTCCTCGTCCATGAGTGCGTCCTGCGCCTCTCGCCACTGCGTGGTGCGCGCATCCTGGGCATCCTCGAGCCAGCGGTAGGGGTCGGGCACGGCTCGACCGTGCAGGTCGTCGACCAGGTCGAGGCGGTCAGCGGCGGGGTAGACGGGCATCCGCCGACCCTAGGGCGTCGGACCCGGGGCTTTGGCGGTCGGGGCAGTCCACCAGGGCCCTAGGGTGTTCGCATGTCAGCCCTCCACGACCTCACCGCCCTCGAGCAGGCCGATGCGATTCGCACGCGCACCCTGTCGCCGGTAGAGCTCGCCGAGCACTACCTGGCGCGCACCGAGGCCCTCAACGACGAGGTCGGTGCGTTCATCACGATCACCCCTGAATTGGCCCTCGAGCAGGCGCGCGCGGCCGAGCAGGCGGTCATGGATTCAGCAGACCCCGGTGAGCTTCCCGTGCTGCACGGCGTGGTGGTTCCGGTCAAGGACCTGCAGTTCCTCGGTGGTGTGCGCTGCACTATGGGCTCGGCGACCTACGACATCACGCCCTTCGGCGACGATCATGTGGTCACGCGACTGAAGCAGGGCAATGTGGTGATGACCGGCAAGACCAATACTCCCGAATTCGGGTTGCCCTGCTACACGGAGCCATCTATCGCGCTGCCCGCGCGTACGCCCTGGGATCTCTCGCGCTCGGCGGGGGGATCCAGCGGCGGTGCGGCCGCCTCGGTCGCCGCGGGCCTGGCCCCTGCGGCGCACGGATCCGATGGCGGTGGGTCCGTGCGCATCCCGGCCAGCGTGTGCGGCCTGGTCGGCATCAAGACATCGCGCGGACGCACCTCGATGGGTCCGTTGCGCGATCCCGTGGGCGAGTTCCCCGTCAACGGCCCGCTCGCGCGCACGGTGCGTGATGCCGCAGCCCTGCTCGACGTGATGGCCGGTGCCTTCCCCGACGATCCCTATCCCGCCCCACCGCTCCTCCCCGGCGAAACCTTCCTCAAGGCGGCTGGTCGCGAGCCCGGCGTGCTGCGCATCGGCCGTTTCCGCACGCCGTTGATCGCGGACGCCGAAGTGCATCAAGACTGCATCGACGCCTACGACTCCGCGAGCATGCTGCTCGAAGAGCTTGGCCACGTCGTGGAGGACTTCACGCCCGTCTTCCCCGACACCATGGTCGGCACCTTCGAAACCATCTGGTCGGTGCTCGCACTGCTGACGCCCGTCGATCCAGCGCGTGAAGGCGATCTCATGCCGCTGACCCGCTACCTCCGCGAACGCGGCGCAAAGGTCAGTGGCCTCGAGCTCGCCGGCGCCGTCTCGTTTGCGCGCATCATCTCCCGGGGAGCGATCGCCGCCTCGGCCGCTTACGACGTGCTGCTCACTCCCACGCTCGCCATGCCCCCCGTGCCCGTGGGTTACTTCACCGATGGAGGCGACCCGGCGACCGACTTCGCCCGGCAGAAGGCCTTCACCCCGTTTACGGCACTGTTCAACGTGACAGGCCAGCCGGCCATCTCCCTTCCCCTGCACTGGACCGCCGAGGGACTGCCGATCGGCGTTCAACTCGTCGGCCGCCCCTACGACGAGCCGACGCTGATCTCGCTCGCCGCTCAACTCGAGCAGGCCAAGCCGTGGCTGGGGCGGCATCCGGAGATCTGGTGAGCTCCGAGCTCGTTGAACTCGCCCGTGCGTATGGCGTAGCCGTCGACTACTGGGATCAGTCCGGTGCCCATGTCGAGGTCGACCCCGAGGTAGTTCGCGATGTCCTCGTCGCCCTCGGGGCCGACGTGTCCAACGATGCGGCGGTCCAGCGCAGTCTCGCCGAGCGCCGTCTTGCTCCGTGGCGGCGCACCCTGCCACCGACCGTGGTCGTCACCGGAGGCCGTTACGCCCAGGTGCCGGTGCACGTGCCGCACGGGAGCGACGTGCGGGTGTGGATCGAGCTCGAGGACGGCGGGATCGTCGAGCCCGCCCAGAGCAACCGTTGGGTGGATCCCCAGGAAGTCGATGGTCGATGGGTGGGCGAAGCCACGTTCGTGCTGCCTGCCGATCTTCCGCTGGGATGGCACGCGCTCAAGGCCCTTTCGGATGATGGACTTGACGAGTGCGTGCTGGTGGTCACGCCCGAGCGGCTGCAGCCAACGGCCCTCGCCGCGAGTGCGCGGCTGTGGGGCTTCATGACCCAGATCTACTCGGTGCGCTCGAGACGCTCATGGGGAATCGGCGACCTCATGGATCTGGCCGACTTGGCGTCGTGGAGTGGTCAGGTGCTAGGTGCGGATTTCACTCTCGTCAATCCGCTGCACTCGGCAAATCTCCATTCGCCGATGGTGCCCTCGCCCTACCTGCCGACCACTCGACGCTTCCCCAATCCCATCTACCTGCGCATCGAGGCGATACCCGAATACGCCTACCTGTCGGCCAAGGACCGCAAGGCCGTGCGTCGATTGGGCAAGCCGCTGCGCCGCAGGTCGGCAGCCCTGCTCGATCGAGACGCCACGTGGCGGGCAAAGTCGGATGCCCTCGACATCATCCGAAGTGTCGGCCTGACCCCAGGCCGCCAGGCGCAGTACGACGCCTTCGTGCTGCGAGAGGGCGATGGGCTCGTCGACTTTGCGACATGGTGCGCCATGGCTGACGAGATGGGCGGCGGCTGGCGGGATTGGCCCCAGGACCTGCGCGATCCGCGCTCACCCGAAGTCTTGCAATGGCGCCTCCAGCACGCCGATGCCATCGAGCGGTTCCTTTGGATGCAGTGGCTCGTCGACGAGCAACTGGAGGTAACGCAACGTGCGAGCCTCGATGTCGGGATGAGTGCGGGCATCATTCACGACCTTGCCGTCGGCGTCACGTCGGACGGTGCCGATGCATGGCGACTTCAGGACATCATGGCGTCAGGGGTGTCGGTGGGCGCACCGCCTGACATGTACAACCAACTCGGACAGGACTGGGCGCAGCCACCCTGGGACCCGACGGCACTGGCCAACGTGGGCTACCGGCCTTACGCCGAGATGCTGCGCACCGTGCTTCGACATGCGGGTGGCATACGCATCGATCACGTGCTGGGGCTGTTTCGACAGTGGTGGATTCCCTCGGGAAGGCCCGCCGACCAGGGCACCTTCGTCTACCTGGACCACGAGGCGCTGGTCGGGATCTTGGCTCTGGAGGCGCATCGCGCCGGAGCGCTCGTCATCGGCGAAGACCTCGGCACGGTGGAGCCCTGGGTGCAAGAAGCACTCTTCCAGCGCGGCATTCTGGGCACCTCCATCCTGTGGTTCGAGCGCGGGGAGGATGGGCAGATCCGGGCACCTGAGCAGTGGCGTAGCGACGTACTCGCCAGCGTCGCGGTCCACGATCTCCCACCGACCGCTGGCTATCTGCGCGGTGAGCACGTGCGGATTCGTGACGAGCTCGGCCTGCTGACCCAGCCCGTTGAGCGCGAGCGTGAGAACAACGAGCGAAAGACCCGCGAGTGGATTGATCTGGCTCGCGACCGCGGTTGGCTCGAAGACGATGCGGATGAGGCCGCCACGATCGTTGCACTTCATCGCGTCGTCGGTGCCTCGCCAGCTCGACTGGTGGGCGTGTCGCTACCAGATCTGGTGGGAGACGTTCGGGCGCAGAACCAGCCGGGCACCGACCAGGAGTACCCCAACTGGCGAGTGCCGCTCTGCGATGGATCGGGCCGAGCCGTCTTCCTCGACGACCTGCCGTCCATGGCACTCGCCGCTCCCCTCCTGCGAGCCATCGGCCGCACGCCCTAGGCTTGCGGCATGTCTTTCCTCACCGTCGATCCGATGTGGCAGGCACCGCCGACCTACACCCCCCTCGAGGCGATTGGCATCTTCGTCGGGATTCCCCTGGTGGTCGTCCTCGTGATCTGCCTCTCCGTCTACGCGCCCGGGTGGATCCGCGGCCGCGACGGCGAGCAGTCAGGTGGCTCCGGTGGCGGCCCGGTGTGGGCGACGAGCCCCGCCGGCTCCATGTCGGCCCCGTCCGGTCCCGGGGTGATCACGCCGTCGGGCCCGACGGACCACACCGAGCGCGGAGGCGCAAGTGGCCAGTGGTGACCTGACCCCCGCACAGCGCGCCGAGCTCCACCGCCTGCTGCTGCATGCCGAGGAGCAGTCGGGGCTGACCTTCAGCGTCTACCTGGGCGCATGGAGCGGTGGACGCGAGGGCGCTGAGGAACTCTTGGCGCGACTGCCCGACCCCGACCGCAGCGTGCTCGTCGCGGTCGACCCCGAGGGGCGCTCGCTCGAGATCGTCACCGGGCGACTGGCGCGTATCCCCCTCGATGACCACGCGTGCGGCCTCGCGGTCCTGTCGATGACCAGCTCGTTCGTCGCCGACGACCTCATGGGCGGCCTGCGCGACGGACTCGGCGTACTCGCCGATCATGGGCGACGCATGCGCGTCTTCCACGTCGAGCAGGTCTAGGCCGAGTCGGCCGCCCGCGCTCGAAGAGAGCGCTGCACTCCGTCACGGCCCTCCACGACCAGTCGCCGTAGTGCCGCATTGAGATCGTCGCGCCGGAGAAACTCGTCGGTCTGCCGCACCGTCTCGTCATCGATGATGAGAGACGGATACATGCCCATGGCGAGCGCCTGGCCCATCTCCATCGTCTGCGCAGCCCACGTGTCGACGATCTGCTCGAAGTAGCGCTCGCGGAAGGGGGTGAGGATGTCGACCTGGTCGGGCTGGACGAATCCCATGATGGTTGCCTCGAGCACGGAATTGGGCAGGTCGGTGCTCTCCATGGCCTCCGCCCAGGCGAGTTGCTTCGCCTCGGGTGAGGGTCGCGCAGCACGGGCGAGGGCCGCCTGACGACGTCCGGTCGCGGTGTCATCACGCACGAGCTCGGCATGGATCGCGTCGAGGTCGGCCCGGCCGGTCGCGGCGAGTCGCTGCAGCAGGAACCACCGCAGGTCGGCGTCGACCGCCAGACCGGGCAGCAGGGTCGAGCCGTCGAGCAGTCCGGCCACGGTGTCGAGGTGAGAAGGGGATGTTGCACACGAGGTGAACGCGCGAACGAACGCGAGTTGCCGGTCCGAGCCTGCGTCGGCAGCCCGCATGAGCTGATCGAGAGTGTCGGCGAGCCTTTGCAGGTAGGCGGGCCGATTGTCGGGGTCGGCGAAGAGATCGATGGCGGACTTCACCTGCCGGAGCGTCTGCTGCACGACGCTGATGTCGGTCTCGTAGGGAAGACCGGAGATGACCAGGTCGACGTATTCCCCGGTCGGGACTTCGGCGTCGCGCACCATGTCCCAGGCGGCGCCCCAGACCAGCGAGCGCGGCATCGACGACGGGAAGCCCCCGAGGTGGGAGACGGCCGTGCGCCACGAGCGATCGTCGAGCCGCACTTTGGTGAAGGTGAGGTCGTCATCGTTGAGCAGGAGCAGGTCGGGCTGCGCGGCACCCGTGAGCTCGGGCACCTCGGTGCGCGGGCCCACGACGTCGAGTTCGATCCGGTCGCGGCGCACGAGCCCGTCGGGCGTGACGTCGTAGAGCCCTAGGGCCATACGATGCGAGCGCAGAGTCGGCACAACGCCCTCCGGCAGGCGAGGTGGCTCCTGGATGATGGCGACGCTGGCGTAGGTGCCGTCGTCGTTGACCTCGATTTCCGGACGCATGAGATTCACCCCGGAGGTCTGCAACCACTCCGCCGTCCACCCTGAGAGGTCGCGACCGGATGCTGCTTCGAGTTCGGTCAGGAGATCACCTAGCTCGGTATTTCCCCAGGCGTGCTTGGTGAAGTAGGCACTGATCCCGCGATTGAAGTTGTCCTCGCCGACCCAGGCCACGAGTTGGCGTAGTGCGGAAGCCCCCTTCGCGTAGGTGATTCCGTCGAAGTTGACCCGCACCGCGTCGAGATCGACCATGTCGGCCGCGATGGGATGTGTGGAAGGGAGCTGGTCCTGACGGTATGCCCACGCCTTGCGCAGATTGCCGAAGGTCGTCCACGCGTCGTGGTAGCGAGTGGCGTTGACGTTGGCATGATGCGCCGCCCACTCGGCGAACGACTCATTGAGCCACAGGTCATCCCACCACTTCATCGTGACTAGATCCCCGAACCACATGTGTGCCATCTCATGCAGGATCGTGTTGGCGCGCTGTTCGTAGGCGGTATCAGTCACGCGCGACCGGAAAACCATGTCTTCGAGAAACGTCACGCACGCGGCGTTTTCCATGGCCCCGGCGTTGAACTCGGGCACGAAGAGCTGGTCGTACTTGCCGAAGGGATAGGGAATGCCGAATTCATCCTCGAAGAAAGCGAAGCCCTGCTTCGTCAGCAGGAAGATGTCGTCGGGGTCCAGGAATTCGCCGAGGGATGCCCGGCAGAAGATGCCGAGCGGGTAGGTGCCGAACTTCCCCGTGTAGGAGTCGCGGACCACGAAGTAGGGGCCGGCCACGAGGGCCGTGATGTAGGTGGAGATGGGCGCGGTCGGCGGGAAGTCCCAGCGCGCTGAGCCGTCGCCGAGCGAGACGGGATCGGGCGTTGGCGCATTGCTGACGACCTGCCAGTGATCGGGCGCCGTCACGTGAAGGGTAAATGGTGCCTTGAGGTCGGGCTGCTCGAAGCACGCATACATCCGGCGAGCGTCGGCTGACTCGAACTGCGTGTAGAGGTAGACCTCGTCGTCGACCGGATCCACGAAGCGGTGGAGTCCTTCGCCGGTGCGCATGTAGGCGCAGTGCGCGTGGACGATGAGGACGTTGGCCACCTCGAGGTTGTCGAGTTGGATGCGTGCCCCGTTGAAGACCTCCTTCGGATCCAGCGCGCGGCCGTTGAGGTTGACCGAGGTCACCTCCGGAGCGACCAGGTCGATCCAGGTGCTGCCACCGGGGGCGCGGCAACCGAAGGCCACCGTGGTGATGCACCCGAAGGTGTCGGGGCCGGTGGTCAGGTCGAGGGCAACGTCGTAGCCGTCGACGGTCACCAGCTGCGAGCGCTGGGCGGCTTCGGCGCGGGTCATGTTGAGGTCTGCGGGCACGGCGTCATCCTGGCATGGCCCCTTCCGGATCCCCTGGGTACGGTCGCCCCATGAGCGAACGCACACCGGTGGACTTCTGGTTCGATCCGATCTGCCCCTGGGCCTGGATCACCTCTCGCTGGATGCTGGAGGTGGAGAAGGTTCGCCCGGTGCAGGTGCGCTGGCACGTGATGAGCCTGGCGGTGCTCAATGAGGGGCGCGAGCTGCCTGCCGAATATGCCGATCTGATGCTCACCGCGTGGGGTCCGGTGCGCACGATCATTGCCGCTCAGCGCGACTACGGCGATGACATGGTGGGCCACCTCTACACCGACATCGGCACGCGCATCCACCTGCAGGGGGAGGACTACGTCACGGCCGTGCAGCACGCCCTTCGCGGGCTGGCGCTTCCCGACGCACTACTTGATGCCGCGACCTCCGAGGAGTTCGACGCCGAATTGCGTGCGAGTCATGCGGAGGGCATCGGCCTCGTCGGCGAAGACGTCGGTACGCCGGTCATCGCCGTGCCCGGATCCGATGGTGAGCGCGTGGCGTTCTTCGGCCCGGTGATTACGCCGGCTCCTAAGGGGGAGGAGGCCGGCCGGCTGTGGGACGGGGTACTCCTCGTGGCCAGCACGCCGGGCTTCTTCGAACTCAAGCGCACCCGCACCGCCGACCCCAACTTCGACTACCCCCTGAGCGTGAAGCGCAGGGGGGGCGAGGCGGCTATCCGCCTCGCCCCCTCTGCGACTGACTAGCGGTGCAGGTCGAAGCGATCGAGCTCCATGACCTTGCTCCATGCCGCGGCGAAGTCGCGCAAGAACTTCTCCTTGGCATCGGCGCTGCCGTAGACCTCGGACAGGGCCCGCAGCTCGGAGTTGGAGCCGAAGACCAGGTCGACGCGGCTGGCCGTCCACTTCGGTGCGCCCGTCGCGCGGTCGCGGCCGTCGAAGATCTCCTCCGTGTCGGAGGTCGGGGTCCACACCGTGTCGATGTCGAGCACGTTGACGAAGAAGTCGTTGGTCAGCACACCCGGTGTCTTGGTGAAGACACCGAGGTCGGACCCGTCGAAGTTGGCGCCGAGCACTCGCATGCCGCCGACGAGCACGGTCATCTCCGGGGGAGTGAGCGTGAGAAGGCAGGCCTTGTCAACGACCAACTTCTCGGCCGGGCGCACGTTGCCCTTGCCGAGATAGTTGCGGAAGCCATCGGCCGACGGCTCTAGGACCGCGAACGACTCCACGTCGGTCTGCGCCTGCGTCGCGTCGCCGCGACCGGGGGTGAACCGCACATCGACGGTTACGCCGGCGTCCTTGGCCGCCTTCTCGACAGCTGCGGTGCCGGCCAGCACGATCAGGTCGGCCAGTGAAACCTGCGCACCACCCTTGGCGTTGAACGACTGCTGGATGCCCTCGAGCACGCCGAGCGCCTTGGCGAGCTCAGCGGGATTGTTGGCCGCCCAGTCGTTCTGCGGGGCCAGTCGCACGCGCGCGCCGTTGGCACCGCCGCGCTTGTCGGTGCCGCGGAACGTCGAGGCCGACGCCCATGCGGTCGCCACGAGCTGACCCACCGTGAGCCCGGAACCCAGCACCAACTCCTTGAGAGCGGCGATATCGGCAGCGCCGATCGTCGGCGTGGGAGCCGCCTGGATGGGGTCCTGCCAGATGAGGGCCTCCTTCGGCACCTCCGGTCCGAGCAGGCGGATCCTCGGCCCCATGTCGCGATGCGTCAGCTTGTACCAGGCACGGGCAAACGCGTCGGCGAACTCCTGCGGATTGTCCTTGAAGCGACGCGCGATGGGCTCGTAGATGGGGTCCATGCGCAGCGCGAGGTCGGTCGTCAGCATGACCGGGGTGTGTGACCTCGAGGGATCGTGCGGATCCGGCACGGTGCCGGCGGCAGCACCACCGGCGGGGATCCACTGCTTCGCGCCGGCGGGGCTTGTCGTGATCTCCCACTCGTAGGCGAAGAGCGTCTCGAAGTAGCCGTTGTCCCAGACGGTGGGCGTGGAGTTCCATGCACCTTCCAGGCCCGAGGTGATGGTGTCGTCGCCGTTGCCGGTGCCGAAGGAGTTCTTCCAGCCCAGGCCCATCTGCTGAAGGGGGGCCGCCTCGGGGTCAGGGCCGACGTACTTGGCGGCCTCGGCTGCACCGTGGGTCTTGCCGAAAGTGTGGCCGCCGGCGATGAGCGCCACGGTCTCCGCATCATTCATGGCCATGCGGCCGAACGTCTCGCGGATGTCGCGAGCCGACGCCAGCGGGTCGGGTACGCCGTTGGGGCCCTCGGGGTTGACGTAGATGAGGCCCATCTGCACGGCGGCAAGGGGGTTCTCGAGCTCGCGGTCTCCGCGGTAGCGGTCATCGGCGAGCCACTCCTGCTCGGAACCCCAGTAGGTCTCGTCGGGCTCCCACACATCAGTGCGCCCGCCGCCGAAGCCGAAGGTCGTGAAGCCCATCGACTCGAGGGCGACATTGCCCGTCAGGATCATCAGGTCGGCCCACGAGATCTGCTTGCCGTACTTGGCCTTGATCGGCCACAGCAGACGACGCGCCTTGTCGAGATTGCCATTGTCGGGCCAGCTGTTTTGCGGCGCGAAGCGCTGCAGGCCGGAGCCGCCGCCACCGCGGCCGTCGGTGGTGCGGTAGGTGCCGGCGCTGTGCCAGGCCATGCGGATGAAGAAGGGGCCGTAGTTGCCGTAGTCAGCGGGCCACCACGCCTGCGAGTCGGTCATGAGGGCCTTGAGGTCGGCCTTCAGCGCGGCGAAGTCGAGGCTCTCGAACGCCGTCGCGTAGTCGAACCCTGGACCCATGGGATCGGATGCCGGCGGGTTCTGCCGCAGGACCGACAGATCCAGGCGGTTGGGCCACCAGTCGCGGTTGTAGGTGCCTTCGGCCGTGTCGCGGCTGAAAGGGCACTTGCTCTCGTCGGACATGTTCCTTCTCTCCTCTTGTTGCGGCGTGTGTGCTAGATCGCTGGCTCGTGAGTGACGCCGGTGTCGGCGGTGGTGTGTGTAGCGCAGGTCGCGCAGCGCCCCCAGTAGGTGACCTCGGCCTCGTCAATGGCGAAGCCCATGTCGTCGGCGGCCGTGAGGCATGGGGTGTAGCCCACGGCGCAGTCCACGTCGATGACGTCGCCGCAGCCGCGGCAGACCAGGTGGTGATGGTTGTCTCCCACGCGCGTCTCGAATCGGGCGGGGGAGCCGGCGGGCTGGAAGCGCCGCACGATGCCGGCCTCGACGAGGGTGTTGAGTGCGTCGTAGACCGACTGGCGCGAGATAGCCCCGATATCGAGTCGCGCCGCATCCGCTAGGGCATCGGCCGTCGCGTGCGGCTCGCCTTGCACCGCCCGTAGGACCGCCAGGCGCTGGGCGGTCACCTGGACGCCGTGGGCCCGGAGGAGGTCGCTGGGAGCGTGCATGGCTCGAACCTAGTAGGGGATCTGGACACCGTCAAAAGATGGGAACGGTCAGGACCGGTCCCTGCTGAACGACTCGTCGCGCGTGACCGTGGCCACCCGCAGGTCGTAGGCGTCGTACCACCGCTCCCGCCCCGATCGCTGGGCCAGGAGGTGTTCGGCGACCGACCGCCACGCGCGGGAGGCGGCCTCGTCCGTCCAATAGGAGACGGTGATCCCGCGGTCGCCGGACGACACGGATTCGACGCCGAGGAAGCCGGGCTGCTGTCGCGCCAACTCGTCCATGCGCTCGGCCATCTCGGCGTACCCGGCGAGAACGCCCGAGCGGCGGGTGCTGAAGATGACGGCGACGTAGGGGGTGGGCCAGGTCATGCGCAGATCCTCATGGGTCGCCCGATGTCGTCGCGCGGCACCACGCCGTTGGGCAGCGTCAGCGCCTCTCCGCGCGCGATCCGTGCGGCAGACCACGCGCAGGCGATCGCATCGAGTCCGTCGTCGCCGTACGCCGGATCCGCGAGGTCGGGCAGCCATCGACGCAGGAGGTCGAGTCGGTGCGCTCGGCCCTCCGATGTCTTCTTGCGCTCGTCCACCGGGTGGCCGTTCATGAGCGCGAAGGCAACCTCGGGATGGCATTCGACGAGGCGCGGATCATCGGCGAGGACGTCGACCTCGGCGATCGCGCTCAGGAGGTTCCAGGTCTGCTTCGACAGCGCCTTCCCGGAGACCGATAGGGATGCCTCGCACGCGGCCGCATAGTCACCCGCATGGTCGAGGGCTGCTCGTGGCGGCGCCGGGAACACCCGGGTGCCGTGCGGCTGCAGCAGCCTGCGCGCAGCGACATCGCAGTCGCGTCCTCCCTGGGGGGCCAGGCCGATGGGCATGTCGATGGCGATCACGGCGAGGCTGTCATCGAGTGCGGGAGCCAAGGGTGCGGCGAAGTCGAGTCCGACCAGCGAGGGTGCGGGGTCGAGGTCGACGCGTGCCACTACCCAGCCGCCACGTCGACCGTCCACGCCTGCCACTGCGACCACGCGGAAAGCCTGCCAGAGGGAGGCAGGGCAGTGGTGGGGGCCTGGCGTCAGTCCGGCGAGGAGATGCGATCGAGGATGTCGCTCACGCCCGTGCGCCGTGATCGGCCCTGGCTTGCGGAGACAACGCCGCCGTCGATGGTCACCGCGCCATCTCGATCGAGGAGTGCGAGCGCGGCATTGAAGTCTGGTGCATCGAGATCGGGCAGCCGCTCGCGTAGTTCATCCGCCGTGCCGGGCCCCGTGCGCAGGAGCGCGCTGACGATGCGCCGCTCGGCCGGAGTGCGGTCCAGGAGCCCCATCATCCCTCCGGAGATCGCTTCGCGACTGAGCGAACGCACGACGGCACCCTCTAGGCAGCGGACCGTCTCGGCCCGGCGTTCGCCGACGGTGAGCCGCAGGTCGCCGCAGTGGTTGCCAGGGCCTAGGACAGCGACTCGGCGCAGCGAGCCATCCTCGCCGGGCGCCAGGATCTCCAGCCGGCCCGCCACGATGAATATGACGCGGTCGGCCGGGTCTCCCTGCCGGTAGACGATCTCGCCGGCGGCGTAGTCCTCCATGACCAATCGTGCGTGCATCGACGAGGCAGCATCGTCACCGAGCCCGAGTGAACTCAGATCCACCTGGTCGGGGTTCAGGTGCCTCTCCCAGACTCCCGAGTAGTCGGGATTCCCGATGAGCAGTTCGGCGTGCGTGCCGACAACAGCCTGGTGGGCGTCGACGAAGAGCACCGAGTCGGCGGCCTGGGCGACCTGCGGACTCGCGGCTGCTACGGCGAGGAATCGCGGACCTGACCGCGAGAGCCGGCCGATGAGTTGGAGGGCGCCGTCCGCATCGCGCACGGGCTGGATGGGCCCCACGAGGAGGCTCTCGGGATTGCTCGCCAGGGCGATGGCCAGCGTGAGGCGCTGCCGCTCAGCTGTCGTGAGTGCCGAGCCCCCCGGACCCAGCGGCGCTCCACCGTCTGCCCCTGCCACGGGCAGTCCGACGATCTCGAGGATCTGCCAGATCTCGTCGTCGGTCATGTCGGGCCGCTGGGCGCGCACATGGTCGGCGATCGGCAGGTTGAACGCCAGCGGTTCCTGGGTGACGTGGATCCGGTCGCCCCGGCGCCCGACGAGAGCGAGCACGTCGTCGACGTCGATATCCGGCGTCGTGACGACGGCAACGAGAGGAATTCGATCCACACGCGTGAGCGCATCGTCGAGATTCGCTGGCTCGGGGGAAGCGGTCGGGCGATCAGCGTCGGCGGGCGCGTTGAGGATCTGATCGATGCGCTGACGAGAGACGATCGCGAGCTGCAGTTCGCGTACCCAGGGCGGAAGCGCCTCAAGGCTGCGAACGACCGCTTCCACGTAGAGGAGCGCTGCTGCCACGGAGGCCAGATTCGTCCCACCGACGACGACGGCAAAGGTGACGACCACGAAGAGACCGATGAGGCCGGCGGCGCGAGCGGCGGTCGATAGTTGCGCGAGGTAGCTGCCCTGGGCCCTGGACTTGACCTCCAGGACCTTCGACGCCGCGGCCACGCGGTCCTGGACCCAGATCCCGAGGCGGAGGCCGCGCACCGGCCGCGCTGCCGAGATCGCCTCGTCGATGTTCTCGGACACGCGACTGCGGGCGTCCAGGCGCGCGCGGTCGACTCGCACGAGTCCGCGACCCACGCCCAGACGGATCAGCAGGAAGACGAGAGTGGCCCCTGTCATGGCCAGTCCTGCCCGCCAGTCGATGACCGAGAGCAGGATCAGGCTCAGGACGAGCCGGAAGACGCCGGGCAGGCCGGAGTCGAGGGTTGATGCGACAGCATCCGTCACCCCGTCGACGTCGGAGGTGTGTCGACTCACGATCGAGGTGCGGACGAGACCCTCCTGATGCAGGACCCGACTTCGCACCACGTGCGCGAAGATTGTCCGGCGCATGAGGTGACCGACGCGGCTCGCGATGGTGTGGGCCTCGCGCTCGAGCATGTAGCCGCACGCCACGAGCACGCCGATGAGCAGGGC
>JBJTIQ010000298.1:0-2758 GCA_046095085.1 Actinomycetota bacterium
ACGTCGCCCAGAAGATCGCTGCCTCTGGCACGCCGCCACCGCCCTGAGCAGCGAGCCGCTCCACATCGGCATCTGGTTCCCAGTAGCCGAACCCGCCCGAGACGTAGGGCCCGGTGATGAGCTGGGGGATCTGGGCCTGCGCCGAGGCAGGAGCGGCCAAGGCGAGGGCGACGATCGCTCCTGCGATCGCGCGCGCTGCCGACCCGAGTCCCACCCGACGACGGTACGCCGGTCATCACGCCGACGGTGGCGCAGGACCGCCGTATTGGGAGGACACGGGGCGCGGTGGTCCCTAGGGTGGGGGCTGACCAGGAGGTTGATTCCTATGAAGTGCTCGCTGCTTGCTCGCGTCCTGCCGATTGCGGCCGTGGCCCTGGTGGCCAGTGTGCTGACTGGCCCGCCCGCGTCGTCGACTCCGCTTGAAGGGACGGCCAAGCCAACCCTGGCGGGGTCGCCCGCTGCCGCCGCGGCCAAGCCATGCGTGCCTGCGCCGGGGGCCAACTGCTCCGGCGCCAATCTGCGAGGCGTCAATCTGCAGGGCCGTCACCTCAAGGGCATCAACCTCCGCCGAGCGAATCTGCAGGGTGCCAATCTGCGGGGCACCGACCTGCGCGGCGCTGATCTGAGGGGAGCGGTACTCGTCGGCGCTGACCTGCGGGGCACCAAGCTCAAGGGAGCCGACCTGCGCGCTGCCGATTTCACCAGGGCCAACCTGCACAACGCCGGGCTCGACGGAGCCACGCTCAATGACGGGGACCTCGATGCCTTCGTCCTGCCTGATGAGGGCCAGAAGGTCATCGACCTCTTGGGCACGGCTACGCAGAGCATCGACATCGTCATCTACGAGATCGGCGGCCCGCTCGTCGTGGGCGAGCCCGGTGCGCCGGGCGCCCTCATGAAGGCGGTCAGTGCCGGCGTCAAGGTGCGGATCGTGGTGAACGGCAACTGGCCGTCCCACTCCTGCTCCTTCGACGACACCCGCCAGGTCTTCACCGACCAGTTCACGTGTGCGCAGAACGCCGCGAGTTGGATCTACGCCGTGCAGAACTCCCTGCAGTACGCCTATGCGCATCCCAACCCGGGAGTAACGCCGATCCAGCCCGAGGTCAACTTCGCCAACAACAACTTCCAGATCACCCACCAGAAGACCATCCTTCTCGATGCGACCTATCCCTCCGGGGCCAACGCCGGTCAGCCTCGTCCGGCGTCGGACATGCTGGCCACATCGCTCGCCCTCATCAGCACCGGCAACCTGTTGAGCCTGTACTGGGGGTCCAACTACAACCAGACCGGCACGGCCTGGATGACCGATCCGGCATCGACATGCGCTCCGCCCAATCCGCCCTACCAGGGGCCCGCCGGCTCCACGACATGCCAGGTCGAGTCAGGAGCGCGGGACTTCGCGATTCCGGTGACGGATGCCGCGAGCATCGCGTCCATCTCGTCGGTCTTCTTCTCTGACTTCAACTGCGGGGCCATACCTCCGTCAACGACACCGTCCCGCAGCAATACCAACGGCCTGCTTACTACCACCCTGCCGCTCGCCTGGAGCAATGGGTCGCTGCAGGGCCCGAAGTCGACGACGCCGACGACGTATCCCACCGTTACCTACGGCTACTCCAGGTACGGATCGACAAGTCAGCAGGGGAACGTCCGTCAGTTGCAGTTGGCGCTGATCAACAACGCCAAGTCCTCGCTCCTGGTGTACAACGAAGAGATGTCCGACCCGCAGGTCATCGCGGCACTGGCCGCGGCGGCTCAGCGACTGGGCAAGAGCAACGTGCGCATCGTGATGACCTACGGATGGGACAGGTACGACGACACGATCAACTACTACCCGGAGTTCGCCGGACTTGCTGCTGCCGGCGCCTCGATCGTGCTCACCCAATACGGGGGTGCGGCGGCCCAGTCAGAGTTGTACATCCACGCCAAGGCCATCGTCGCGGACGGCACCAATGCGTGGGTCGGTTCTACCAACATCGGCCAGGCGTCGATGGACTACAACCGCGAACTCGGCATCATGATGACGAGCATGGCCAATCCGCAGCCGAACTACGTCCAGCGTGTGGCTGCCCTGTCGAGCATCGTGACGACGTTCAACCAGGACTTCGCGGATAGCAAGAACGGAACGCCGTGGGCGCAGATCGCCGCCAAGCCCATCTCGGCGCTGCGTGCCGGGGCCGCGCCTTCAGGTAGAACCGCCAGCGAGCGAAGCTGGACGCAGACATTCCCGGTCCTCTGCGGCGCGCTCCCGACGAGCGACGGACCGGTGCCCGCGCCCGACTGGTGATGGCGTGCCCCCGGCAGGATTCGAACCTGCGCACAAGGTTTAGGAAACCTCTGCTCTATCCCCTGAGCTACGGGGGCTCGTACGCGCCTCAGCGCGAGTGGGAGGACTCATTGTGCCGGATGGCGTGACTGTCATCGCCGCCGGCAACGCTCTCGCGCGGAAGTGGAAACCACCGCAGGGAATCGAAGTCGGCATTGAGGTGTGCGTCAGCCGACAGCGGCGGCAACTCCTGAAGGAGTCGCCGCGCCTGGGTGAGGTGGTCCTGGAGAGCTGACAGTGGCAGCCGGTCGTCGTGGTGCGGGTAGCGCAGCACGCCGTCGGCGTCATACGACAGGTCGGTCATGCGCAGGGGCGGCTCGACCGGCCCGAGATGGTGACGCCACAGGCCGGTGGCCGGCTCGAAGCGGTAGAGCGGAAGCAGGCGCTCGCCGGAGTCGGCGACGAGCCGGACGGATTCGATGACGTAGT
>JBJTIQ010000299.1:0-9577 GCA_046095085.1 Actinomycetota bacterium
GCACGGTCCTGCCACACCTGCTCGAAGTCCTCGAATCCCGGGATGCTCTTGGCCGCCATCGTGCGGATGGGGCCGGCGGCGACGAGGTTGACTCGGATGCCCTGCGGACCGAGGTCGCGAGCCAGGTAGCGCGATGTCGACTCGAGAGCGGCCTTGGCCACGCCCATCCAGTCGTAGGTCGGCCAGGCGACGGTCGCATCGAAGTCCAGTCCGACGATGGATCCGCCGGGTCGCATGAGTGGCAGGCAGCTGACCGCCAGCGACTTCAGCGAGTACGCCGACACCTCCAAGGCAGTCGCCACGTCGATCCACGGAGTGCTCAGGAATCGACCGCCGAGCGCGCTCTCGGGCGCGAATCCGATCGAGTGGACGACCCCATCGAGACTCGGGGCGGTCTGCGCGACTCGGTCTGCCAGTGCGTCGAGGTCGTCGGTGGACGTGACATCGAGCTCGACGACGACGGCCTCGCTGGGCAGGCGGCTCGCGGTGCGGCGCGTGAGTGACAGTGCCCTGCCGAAGGAGGTCAGGACCACCGTCGCCCCTTCGTGCTGGGCGAGCTTGGCCACGTGGAAGGCAATGGATTGGTCCGTGAGCACTCCCGTCACCAGGACCGTGCGACCGTCAAGGATGCCCATCGTGTCCCCTCTCAGTGACCCATGCCGAGTCCGCCGTCGACGGGGATGACTGCTCCCGTGATGTAACCCGCGTCGTCACCCGCGAGGAAGGCGATCACCCGGGCGATCTCGTCGGGTTCCGCCAGCCTGCCGAGGGGCACCTGCCGCAGGATCTCGGCCGTGCGCTCCTCCCCCAGGACGGCCGTCATGTCGGTGTCGACGAATCCGGGTGCCACGACGTTGACCGTGATTCCGCGACCGCCGAGTTCGCGTGCCAGTGAGCGCGCGGCGCCGACCAGGCCGGCCTTGGACGCCGCGTAGTTCACCTGCCCTGCCGAGCCCAGCGCCCACACGACGCTCGATACGAAGACGATGCGGCCGCGGCGCGCCCGGACCATGGCGCGGGCCGCACGGCGAGCACATCTGATCGCGCCCACCAGGTTGGTCTGCAGGACGTCGTCGATATCGGCGTCCGGCATGCGCATGACAAGGCCATCGCGCGTGATGCCCGCGTTGGCCACGAGGGCGTCGATGGGCCCGACGTCGGACTCGACCCGATCGAACGCCGCGTCAACGGACTCCGATGACGTGACGTCGATGGCAACCGACGCAAGGCCGTCCGGCGCGTCGCCGGAGCGAGATCCCACGACGGCGGTCCAGCCAGCGGCGCGCAGCGCCTGCGCGGTGGCAAGGCCGATTCCGCGATTGCCCCCGGTCACCAGGGCTACGCCTGCCATGTGGACCTCACGAGCCGCGACGCTAGCGGTTTGGCGCCCGGCACCTGACGAGGGGTGGCCCGTGGCAGGATCGCGACATGGCCTGGGGCGCGGTGCGGAAGGGGCGGTCGCTCGACCGCCTCCTGAGCTTCGCCGATGCCGTCGTCGCGGTGGCCATCACGCTGCTGGCCCTCCCCCTTGTCGACATTGAGGGGCCCCAGGAGGGGCAGAGCATGCTCGACGTGCTCCAGGCGAACTATGGGCAGATCCAGACGTTCGTGGTCACCTTCCTTGTCGTCGGGCTCCTGTGGAACGTCCACAACCGCATCGTGAACCACCTGGCCGCCTACGACAGCGCCATCTTCTGGCTCGTTCTCCTGTGGCTGCTCGGCTTCGTCTTCCTGCCGTGGCCCAGCCGCCTCTACGAGGGCGTGCCCTTCGACTCGACGCTCGCGCGCAGCGGTGAGATGACGGGTCCGGCGATGATGTACTGGCTGACGCTTGCCTACATCTGCCTGATCGGGGCCCTCACCGTCCGGCACATGACACGCCACCCCGAGCTCATCGAGCCGGCCGACCGCGAATTCTGGGATCGCATGCAGGCGTCCCCGGCCAGGTGGCGGGGAGTGGCCTACACGAGCGTCTTCGTGATTGCCGCCGTCTGCAGCTACTTCGTCTTCTGGCTCGGCAACTACATGCTGCTGCTGCTGATCCCGGTGTCGATCTTCCTGCGGCAGCCGTCGACCTCGGAATCCGATTCGGAGTGAGCACGCCACTCGAAGCGGCTCTCGAGCGGGCGCAGGCCCTGGGAGCGGCGCACGCAGACGCCAGGCTCGTGAGCACACGCAATGGCGCATTGTCGCTGCGTGACGGCGAGCTTGAGGCGTCCATCGACCAGGAGTCCGCCGGCATCGGCGTCCGGGCCATCGTCGACGGCGCGTGGGGATTCGCGTCTTCGGACATCTGCACCCCTGACGAAGCGCGCGCACTGGCCGATCGCGCCGTGTCGATGGCCCGCGTCAGCAGGGGACTCACGACTCGCTATGTCGAGCTCGCGCCCGAGCCCGTCTACGCCGGCACCTGGGAGTCCCCCTACGAGATCGACCCCTTCGATGTCCCCGAGTCCGAGCGCATCGCTCTCATGGCCGAACGCAGCCGACTCCTGATGGGCGATGCGCGCGTGGCCCATGTCGACGCCCGACTCCTGGCAGTCCGCGAGTCCGTCGAGTACGCCGACTCCGCGGGCACGCGCACCTCCCAGGTGCGCAGGCGCATCGAGGCCGAGTGGGCCGCCACCGCGATCGACCCCCGCGGCGGGGCGTTCGAGACCATGGCCACGACGGCACCGCCGGTGGGCCGAGGCTGGGAGTACGTCGTCGGCGGAGGCGCGCACGTCGGCGGCGCGCGTCCGTGGGACTGGGAGGACGAGCTCTCGCGACTGCCGGAGCTCGTCGACGAGAAGCTGCGGGCCCCTAGCGTGGAGCCTGGCCGCTACACCCTCGTCATCCATCCGACGAACCTGTGGCTCACCATCCACGAATCCGTGGGGCACGCGACCGAACTCGATCGCGCGCTCGGCTACGAGGCCAACTACGCGGGCACCTCCTTCGCCACCCCGGACAAGCTCGGCACCTTTCGCTATGGCTCTCCCCTGATGCACGTGACCGGCGATCGCCAGGCAGCCTTCGGCCTCTCCACGGTGGGCTGGGACGACGAGGGCGTCGCGGCCCAGACCTGGGACCTCGTGCGCGATGGAGTGCTCGTCGGATACCAGCTCGATCGATCCATGGCGGCGGAGATGGGGCTCGGTCGCTCCAATGGCTGCGCCTATGCGGACTCCGCCGAGCACGTGCAGATCCAGCGGATGCCCAACGTGTCGCTGCAGCCCGATCCGCGCGGCGGATCGGTCGAGGACCTCATCGCTGGCGTCGATGACGGGCTGTACATCGTCGGTGACAAGAGCTGGTCCATCGACATGCAGCGCTACAACTTCCAGTTCACCGGCCAGCGCTTCCACCGCATCCGTCACGGCAGGCTCGACGGGCAGGTCAAGGACGTCGCCTACCAGTCGCGCACCCCGGACTTCTGGGGCTCGCTCGTGGCGCTGGGTGGTCCAGACACCTACCTCCTCGGCGGTGCCCTGAACTGCGGCAAGGGACAGCCCGGCCAGGTCGCCGCCGTGTCCCACGGTTGTCCAGCGGCGGTGTTCGATGGCATCAACGTGCTCAACAGCGCGCGGGAGGGCGGATGATCCCGCCGCATGAGATCGCCGAGCGCGCCCTAGAAGCGGCGTCGGGCCTCGACGGTGCCGTGGCGATCGTCCATGCCACCTCCCGCGCGGATGTGCGTTGGGCGCGCACCACCCTCACCACCAACGGCGAGTCGCGCCAGACCGACCTCACCCTCGTCGGCTTCCGGCGCTCGGGCGACGGGATCGCCACCGCCACGCTGTCGCGATCACAGCCCGGTGCCGAGGACATCAGCGCGCTCGTCAAGAGACTCACCGCATCTCTCGCGACCGCTACGGCCGCCGAAGACGCCTTCGACCTCGTCGAGCCCAGCGCACGAGTGGGCGCCGCCTGGGGCGATCCCCCCGCGCTGACGTCCAGTGCGTCCCTCGATCCGCTCACGTCGGCCCTCGGAGCCATGTTTGCCGGCTGTGTCTCTTCCGAGATCGAGCTCTTCGGCTACGCGGAGCATGAGTTGTCGACCACATGGCTAGCGTCGTCGACGGGGCTGCGCCTGCGTCACGAGCAGCCGGCCGCCCGACTCGAGATCACCGCGAAGTCCCATGCCCGCACGCGCTCCGCCTGGTGGGGCATATCCGCCGATGACTTCCACGGCGTCGACCTGGCCACGGGCGAGGCCGAGCTTCGATGGGCTCTGAATGCCCAGGCCACGCGCGTGGACGTCGAGCCGGGCCGCCATCGCGCCATCCTCACCCCGGGCGCCATCGGCGACCTGATGGTGGACCTGTGGTGGTCGTCCAGCGCCCGCGAGGCCGTGGAGGGGCGCAGCGTTTTCAGCGCACCCGATGGCCGCACGCGCATCGGCGAGCGCCTGGGCGAGCGCGCGCTGACATTGAGCAGCGACCCCTTCGATCCCGTTATCCCCGCGGCGACGTTCCTGTCGACCGCCGCGTCGTCCGACGCCGCATCCGTCTTCGACAACGGCCTGCCCCTCGACAGGGTGGACTGGATACGCGAGGGCGTTCTCGAGCACCTGCGGACGCCGAGGTGGCTCGCGCATTCGCGTGGCATCCCGGCCGCGAGCAGCGCTGACACGCTGCGCCTAACCGACCCCTCGGGCGCTGGTGGCGTGTCCGACCTCGTCGCCCGCACCGATGACGGACTCCTCGTCACGTGCCTGTGGTACAACCGCGTCGTCGATCCGCAGACCCTGCTGCTGACCGGGCTCACCCGCGACGGTGTCTACGTCGTTCGCGGCGGAGAGGTCATCGGCGCGGCCAGCAACTTCCGCTTCAACGACTCCCCCGTCGGCATTCTCGGCCGCATCAGCGACGTGGGTGTGACGCAGCGCACGCTGCCCCGGGAGATGGGCGACTACGCCTCCCGCGTGGCGATGCCCCCGGTCACCGTGGAGGACTTCCACTTCTCGACGGCCAGCGACGCCCTCTAGCCACGGAGTTCGCCTCGCCGGATTGACTCCCTGCGCGTACGGTGGAGGCGTGGCAGCCGACGGCCGGTCCCCCGCCCCCGAGGTCTACTCGATCACGGGCGCCCCGGAGAGCCTCACCGACGAGCAGGGCCCCCGCACGCGCCGCTATCTCATCTCCATGACGATCCGCACGCTGTGCGTCATCCTGGCCATCCTCGTGCCCGGATGGCCGCGCTGGGTGTTCCTCGCCGGCGCGGTGATGCTGCCCTACCTGGCGGTCGTGGCCGCCAACGCGGGTCGTCGTCGCCGCGCGACCAGCGGCCCCGCTCCGTTCCTGCCGCCCCTCATCGCGCTGCCGCCGGGCGGGCCCGGTGGGACGGCAGAACCGCCCCGGTCGGGCTGGAGCGGCTCGCGGGGTTGATTACGGTGTCCTCGTGTGGTCGCTGCTGAGGACGCGTCGATGGCTGGCCTTCACCGCGCTGGTCCTGGCGGCCATCGTGGCGTTCGGCCTCCTCAGCCGCTGGCAGTGGTCTCGGGCCGAGGAGCGGCGCAGCGACCGCATAGAACTGCAGTCCGAAACGGCGGAGAACCCGGTCACGTGGGATGCGGCGATGGCAGATCCGGCGCAGTGGCGTCCGGTCACGCTCACCGGCACGTACGACGATGCCGCTACCCGGCTCATCAGGCAGCGCCCGCTGGACGGACGCAACGGGTTCTGGGTCGCGACGCCCCTCCAGGAGGGCGACGGCACACGCATCTGGGTGAATCGCGGCTGGGTCGCCATCGAGGGCGGAGCCACCGCCACGCAGGCCGCGCCGGCCGCGCCCGCGGGCCAGGTCACCGTCGTCGGCTGGCTGCGCGAGTCCGAGTCGATGCCGAGCCCCGCGCCCACTGACCTTCCTGCCGGCCAGTCCGCCGCACTCGACCCGGCGAGCCTGGACGCGGGCAGTGCCCCTGACTTCTACGTGCAGGCGAGCGAGTCGACGCCGTCCGACCCCGCCGTCACCATCGTGCCCGTGCCAGTGATCGACGAGGGACGCAACATCTCCTACGCCATTCAGTGGCTGCTGTTCGCCGCCGTGGCCATCGCGGGCTGGCTGTTCTTCCTGCGCCGCGAGGCGCGCGACGACGCGCAGCGTGCGGCTCGTGAGGCTGAAGGGGTCCCGTGGACCTCGGCCTGACCGGCCGCGCGTACGTCGTCACCGCAGGGTCGCGAGGCCTGGGTTTCGCGACGGCGCGCGCACTCGTCGATGACGGGGCGCACGTGCTCATCGCCGGTCGCGACGCGTCCGCGCTGGCGCGTGCGAGCAACGACCTCGGCAGCTCGGCGCACACGATCGCGGTCGATCTCGCATCCGCGGTGGCAGCGCAGCAGCTCCTGGACGTCGCTATGACGTCACTCGGCCGGATCGACGGTGTCCTGGTCAATGTCGGAGGGCCGGCACCCGGACGCAGCCTGGACTACACCGACGAGCAGTGGCGCGTGGCGATCGACGGGGTGCTCCTCGCGACCGTGCGCATCATGCGCGCGTTCTCGCCCGCGATCGTCGACGGCGGTTCTCTCCTCACCGTGCTCTCCACCACCGTGCGCGAGCCGATCGAGGGCCTGGGAGCCAGCAACGTGCTGCGCCCCGGCCTGGCGATGCTGGTCAAGGAACTGTCGCTCGCGCTGGCACCGCGCGTGCGGGTCAACGGCATCCTGCCGGGCCGCATCGCTACCGACCGCATGCTGGCGCTCACCAGTGGTGACCCCGGCGTGCGGCGACAGATCGAGGAGTCCATTCCCCTGCGTCGCCTGGGCGATCCGTCGGAGTTCGGACGCGTGGCTGCGTTTCTCCTGTCCCCCGCGTCGTCCTACGTGACGGGTGCCCTCGTCCCTGTCGACGGCGGGATACTCCACTCGCCCTGGTAGGGCCTAGTCGATGAACTGCGTGGCGTGCAGGGTGGCGTAGAGGCCGCCGCGCGCGAGGAGCTCCTCGTGGGTGCCCCGCTCCACCACTCGACCGTCCTCGATGACGAGGATGACATCCGCCTGGCGCACCGTCGAGAGTCGATGCGCGATGACGATCGACGTGCGCCCGATCAGGGCGGTTGCGAGTGCCTCCTGGACGGCGGCCTCGCTCTCGGAGTCGAGGTGCGCGGTCGCCTCGTCGAGGATGACGACGCGGGGTGCCTTCAGCAGGAGGCGCGCGATCGCGATCCGCTGCTTCTCACCGCCGTAGAGGCGATAGCCGCGGTCCCCAACGACGGTGGCGAGTCCGTTGGGCAGCGAGTCGATGAGATCCAGGATGTGCGCGCCACGCAGCGCTTCGCGGATGTCCGCGTCAGTGGCATCGGGGCGCGCGTAGCGGAGGTTGGCACCGATCGTGTCGTGGAACATGTGCGCGTCCTGCGTGACGACGCCGATGGCGCCCCGCAGGGACTGGAGTTCGAGGTCGCGTACGTCGACCCCGCCCACCTCGACCGAGCCGCTGGTCACGTCGTAGAGCCGTGGGATCAGCGCCGTGATGGTGGTCGTGCCCGCTCCGGACGGACCCACGAGCGCGACGAGCTGGCCCGGCTCGGCGGTGAAGCTCACGTCATGCAGGACGGGTGCTTCGCTGCGCGGCTCCTCGGCACGCGCCACGGACTCGAGCGACGCCAGCGACACCTCGGACGCGGTGGGATAGCGAAAGGCCACGTGGTCGAATCGCACGCCCAGTGGGCCTGCGGGCACGGGTACGGCGTTGGGCGACTGGCGGACCAGGGGCGGAAGGTCGAGCACTTCGAAGACACGCTCGAAGCTCACCAGCGCCGTCATCACGTCGATGCGCACGTTGGAGAGCGCGGTCAGCGGACCGTAGAGCTGCGCCAGCAGGGCCACGAGCGCCAGCAGGGTGCCCAGGGTGATGGCGCCGGAGATCACCAGGTTGCCGCCGACGCCATAGGCGACCGCCGTGGCAATCGAGCCGACGAGCAGCAGCGCCGTGAAGAACCACCGGTTGGCCATCGCGATCGAGATCCCGGCGTCACGCACCCGGGCCGCCCTGCCGGAGTACTCCCCCTGCTCGTCGCGGGAGCGGCCGAAGAGAGTCACCAGCAATGCGCCCGCGACGTTGAAGCGCTCCGTCATCTGGGTGCTCATCTGGGCATTGACCTGCATCTGCTCCTTGGTGAGCGACTGCAGCCGGCGGCCCATCCAGCGGGCCGGGAAGAGGAAGAGCGGCACGAGGACGAGCGACAGGAGGGTGACCTGCCACGACAGGATGACCATCGTGATGAGCACGATGGTCACGGTGATCACATTGCCGACGACGCCGCTGAGTGTCGACGTGAAGGCCTGCTGGGCGCCGATCACGTCCGAGTTGAGGCGGGAGACCAGGGCGCCGGTCTGGGCACGCGTGAAGAAGGCGATGGACTGCTCCTGGACGTGCCCGTAGACCTGCGTGCGCAGATCGAAGATCAGGCCCTCGCCGATGCGCGCGGAGTACCAGCGTCCGACGATGCCGACAAGCGCGTCGAGGATGGCCAGGCCGGCAATGCACAGCGCCAACACCGTGACGAGGGTCGCGTTGCCCTGCGAGATGCCGTTGTCGACGATCTGGCGGAAGAGAAGGGGCTGGGCGACGGTCAGGAGCGACGCGATGACCAGCGTGACCATGAACGCGATGACCAGGCCGCGGTAGGGGCGTGCGTAGCCCACGATGCGGCGCAGCACCCCGCGCTCCACGTGCTTGACCTGGGTCGGGTCGCGCGTCAGCGACTGGTAGACCGACCAGGGATTCACGCCCGACACGTCAGCCGCCCAGGAGGGCGCGCAGGGATCGCAGGCGGCCGGCCTGTGCCGCGCGCTCGGCGGCGCGCTGCTCGGCTGCGGTGCGCTCCTCGGCTCCGCGCAGGAGCGCGGTCAGGTCACGGACGGCTCCCGGAGGAGCGGACCGCAGCGCTGCCATGAAGGTGGCGACGGCGTCGTCGAGATCCGGCGCTATTCGCGTGACGAAGCCCAGGTCGTAGCCCTCGTCGGCACTCAACTCACGGCCTGACGCGCAGATGTCCAGGGCGCGGCCGTAGCCGACAGCCCGCACGAGCGGCGCGGTGCCCGCAAGATCGGGGACGAGGCCGTAGGAGGTCTCCCGCATCGCGAAACGGGCGTCCGGAGCGGCCAGGACGATGTCGCACGCGAGAGCGAGCTGGAATCCGGCGCCGATGGCATGCCCGGACACCGCAGCGATGGACAGGGGCTCGACCTCGCGAAGCCACGTGAACCCCTGCTGGATCCGCCGGATCATGTCGTCGACGCCAGCGTCGTCGAGCGCGGCCATGCTCATCAGCGACGCCTCGCCCGGGATCCCCTCCGAGGTGAACATGCGACGGTCGAGGCCCGCGCTGAACGACGGCCCCGCACCCGTGACGACGACGGCATCGATCCCCTCGGGATGCGCCTGCACCGCCGCCCCGACACTCGCGAGGGCCCGCCAGGTGGCCGGGGTCTGGGCGTTGCGCGCCTCTGGCCGGTCGAGGGTGACCGTGAGGATCCCGTCGGTGATGTCGAGGCGGACCGATCCCGACTCGAGGAGCTGCGGATCGACGTGTGTAGCGATCTCGCTCATGAGTGCTCCTTCCGAGTCACGGTGGGTCGATGGACGGTGG
>JBJTIQ010000300.1:0-2745 GCA_046095085.1 Actinomycetota bacterium
CACGGCATTGCCGTCGGAGACGTCGACCAGCCAGCCGTCGAGGATGCCGCTGCCCGCGCGTCTGGATCCGTAGTGCGCCGCGACGGCGGCAGCGGTCGTCTCCACTCCGATGGCGGTGAGGCACGCGTCGGCCATGCCGCGCACGGGACGCCCTCCGACGATGGGGGAGATGCCGACGATCGGGGCCGGCGTACGCAGCAGGGACTCGCGGATCCCGGGCACCTGCAGGATCGTGCCGATCGACACCACGGGGTTGGACGGCGGGAGTACGACGGCATCGGCACCCTCGATGGCCTCGATGACGCCGGGCCCCGGCTTGGCCTCGTCGGCACCGACCAGCACGATCGCGTGCGCCTCGAGGCGCGCCTGGTAGCGCACCCACCACTCCTGGAAGTGGATGGCGCGACGTCCGCCACCATCGGGCACATCGACAACCACGTGCGTCTCGGCACGCTCGTCGGTCATGGGCAGCAGGCGGACACCGGGCTGCCACCGGGTGCACAGGGCCTCGGTGACCGCCGAGAGCGGGTAGCCGGCGTTGAGCATCTGCGTGCGCACCAGGTGGGTGCCGATATCGCGGTCGCCGAGCCCGAACCACGAGGGTTCGACGCCATAGGCGGCGAGTTCGTCCTTGACCGTGAAGGTCTCGTCCTCGCGTCCCCAGCCGCGCTCCTCGCTGATGCCGCCGCCGAGGGTGTACATCACCGTGTCGAGGTCGGGGCACACGCGCAGGCCGTGGATCCAGATGTCGTCGCCGGTGTTGCCGATCACGGTGATCTCGGAGTCGGGCGTGGCCGCGATGAGCCCGCGCAGGAAGCGAGCCCCGCCGATGCCGCCAGCCAGCGCGGTGATGCGCCGTGGAGCGCCGGAGGCCGAGGGCATGCGCATAGAGTGTCACGGTGGAGCCCAGGGCAACCGAGGGAGAGGTCCGGCGTTCCCTCGCCCGCGCCCGTCGAGGCGCCACCCTCACCCCCGACGAGGCGACCGCACTGCTCGCCGCGCGCGGCGATGCGCTCGTCGACCTCATGGCCGTCGCGGCTGACCTGCGCGATCGGGGCCTGGCCGAGGCGGGCCGAACGGGAGTCGTCACCTTCTCGCCCAAGGTGTTCATTCCCCTCACGCGCCTGTGCCGCGACCGGTGCTACTACTGCACCTTCGCCACGGTGCCGCATCGACTGCCGGCTCCCTACCTCTCTCCCGACGAGGTGGTCGCGATCGCCCGGGCGGGTGCCGACGCCGGTTGCGCGGAGGCGCTGTTCACCCTCGGCGATCGCCCCGAGGACCGCTGGCCCGCCGCGCGCGCATGGCTCGACGAGGCGGGCTACGACAGCACGCTGTCGTATGTGCGCGCGATGTCGATTCGCGTGCTCGAGGAGACCGGGCTCCTGCCGCATCTCAACCCGGGCGTGATGTCGTGGGAGGAGATGCGCCGTCTGCGGCCGGTGGCCCCGAGCATGGGCATGATGCTCGAGACGACGTCCGAGCGCCTGTGGGCCGAGCCGGGGTCCCCGCATTTCGGCAGTCCCGACAAGGAGCCGGCCGTGCGGCTGCGCGTGATCGAGGACGCCGGCCGGCTCGCCATCCCCTTCACGACCGGCATCCTCGTGGGCATCGGCGAGACCCCGGCCGAGCGCGTCGACGCACTCTTCGCCATCCGCGCCTCGCATCGGCGGCATCGGCACGTGCAGGAGGTCATCGTCCAGAACTTCCGCGCCAAGGACGACACCGCGATGCGCGACGTGCCCGACCTCGATCGCGACGACTACCTCGCGACGCTGGCGACAGCGCGGATCATCCTGGGTCCGGCCATGCGCCTGCAGGCACCGCCCAATCTGTCGGAGGGCGACGACCTCGAGGCACTCCTGGGCGCCGGGGTCGACGACTGGGGCGGCGTGAGCCCTCTCACGCCCGACCACGTGAACCCCGAGCGACCGTGGCCGCACCTCGACGACCTGCGCGCGCGCACCGCCGCCGCGGGGTTCACCCTGCGCCCGCGCCTGACCGTGCATCCGTCCTACGTGCTCGCCGAGACGTGGATCGATCCGCGACTGCGGAGCCATGTCGACGCCCTGGCCGGCGACGATGGCCTGGTCGCCGACGGTGCTCGCGCGGTCGGCCAGCCCTGGCAGGAGCCCGACGACGCGCAGGATGCCTACGCCGCCTTCGCGCGTCGCCAGGCCGGTGGCCGCGTCGACCTTCATCAGTCCATCGATGTCGAAGGCCGGCGCTCGGACCGTCGAGCGGACTTCGAGGACGTCTACGGCGACTGGACCGAGATCCGTGAGCGCGTGGCGGCCTCGGCGGCGCCGGAGCGACTGCCCTCCGACGTACGCGCGGCCCTCGATCTCGCCCACCGCGATCCGGCGGCACTGGCCCGCGCGGACGCGCACGCGCACGCCGTGGCCCTGATGTCGGCCGACGGTCCGGCACTGGAGGCGGTCGTCGCACTGGCCGACGACCTGCGGCGCCAGGTGGTGGGCGACGAGGTGACCTACGTCGTCAATCGCAACATCAACTTCACCAACGTCTGCTACACCGGCTGCCGGTTCTGCGCCTTCGCCCAGCGAGCGCAGGACGTCGACGCCTACACCCTGTCGCTCGACGAGGTGTCCGAGCGCGTGCGCGAGGCGCGGGCTGCCGGGGCGACCGAGATCTGCATGCAGGGGGGCATCCACCCCGATCTGCCGGGTACGGCGTATTTCGACCTCGCGCGCGCCGTGAAGTCGGCGGCCCCCGACATCCACC
>JBJTIQ010000301.1:0-3152 GCA_046095085.1 Actinomycetota bacterium
GAGCCTTCACCGCGCCCCTTGCGAGTCTTGGGTGTCTTGGCCCCGGGCGCCGGACGCAGGTGGTGAACCTTGAGCGTCATGTCAGTCAACCTCCTCAACGGTCACCAGGTGCGACACGGTCTTGATCATGCCGCGAATCTCGGGGCGGTCTTCTTGGACAACGGTGTCACCGATGCGCTTGAGCCCGAGCGAGCGCAACGTCTCACGCTGACTGTGGGTGCCGCCGATGCCCGACTTGCGCTGGGTCACCTGAAGCCGAACGCTCACGACGCACCTGCCGCTCGCGCACGCAGGAGGGCCGCCGGAGCGACGTCCTCGAGGGGAAGGCCGCGGCGTGCCGCCACGGCCTCGGGCTGCTCGAGCCCGCGCAGCGCCGCCACCGTCGCGTGGACGATGTTGATCGCGTTGTCCGACCCGAGGGACTTCGACAAGACGTCGTGGATACCCGCGCACTCCAGAACGGCGCGCACGGGGCCACCGGCGATGACGCCGGTGCCGGGCGCCGCGGGACGCAGCAGCACGACGCCGGCCGCGGCCTCGCCCGTGATCGGATGGGGGATGGTGCCTTGGATACGAGGAACCTTGAAGAAGTGCTTCTTGGCCTCCTCCACCCCCTTGGCGATGGCGGCCGGCACCTCCTTGGCCTTGCCGTAGCCCACGCCCACCGTGCCATCGCCGTCGCCCACGACCACGAGCGCGGTGAAGCTGAAGCGACGGCCACCCTTGACGACCTTGGCGACGCGATTGATCGTCACGACGCGCTCGATGAAGGCGGACTTCTCCTCACGGGGCGCGCGCTCACGACGATCCCGGCGCTCTCCGGAGGCCCCGGCGCCGGTGCCCCGGCGCTGTGTTGTCGACATCAATCCTTACCTCTCTCGCGACCTTAGAACTGAAGGCCGCCCTCGCGGGCGCCCTCCGCCAGGGCCGCGACGCGACCGTGGAACTTGTTGCCACCGCGGTCGAAGACCACGATCTCGACTCCGGCCTTCTTCGCGCGGTCCGCGAGAAGCTCGCCGACCTTGCGTGCCTTGGCTGTCTTGTCGGCACTGGCACCGCGCACGTCGGCCTCCATGGAGGAAGCGGACGCGATGGTGCGACCCTCGTCGTCGTTGACGACCTGGGCGAACACGTGCCGGGCTGAACGCGTGACCACGAGTCGTGGACGCGCGGCCGTGCCGCTGACCTTCTTGCGTACGCGCAGGTGGCGACGCACACGAGCAGTGCTCTTGGCGTTGCCCGTGCCGATCTTGGGGGCGAATGAGCTCACTTCTTGCCAGCCTTTCCAGCCTTGCGACGCACGACCTCACCCTCGTAGCGCACTCCCTTGCCCTTGAAGGGCTCGGGCTTGCGCAACTTGCGGATATTGGCCGCGACCTCGCCGACCTGCTGCTTGTCGACGCCGATCACCTTGAACTTCGTGGGGGTCTCGACCGCGAAGGAGATGCCGTCGGGTGCCTCGAAGACGATGGGATGGCTGTAGCCGAGGGCGAACTCGAGGTTCTTGCCCTTGGCCTGCACGCGGTAGCCGGTGCCGACGATCTCCAGGCCCTTCTCGTAGCCTTGGGTCACGCCGATGACCATGTTGGCCACCAGAGTGCGGGTGAGACCGTGGCGGGCCCGAGCGTCGCGCTCATCATTGGGCCGCGTGACGCCCAGGGTGCCGTCGTCCTGGCGACCGACCGAGATCGGCTCGACGATGGTGTGCGTCAGGGTGCCCTTAGGCCCCTTCACGGTGATCTCCTGCCCGTCGATAGCAACGTCGACGCCGGAGGGAATGGCGATGGGAAGACGTCCGATTCGTGACATGTCGGCCCCTCACCACACGTAGGCGAGGACTTCCCCACCCACGCCCTTCTGTGCGGCCTGCCGGTCGGTGAGCAGACCGGAGGAGGTGGACAGGATCGCCACGCCGAGGCCCCCGAGCACCTTGGGCAGCGCGGTGTTCTTGGCATAGACGCGAAGGCCCGGCTTGGAGACGCGACGGAGCCCGGCGATCGAGCGCTCACGGCTCGGGCCGTACTTCAACTCGAGGACGAGCGACTGTCCCACCTTGGCGTCTTCGACGTGCCAACCTCCGATGTAGCCCTGCTGCTTGAGGATCTCGGCGATGCCCGCCTTGATCTTCGAATGCGGCATCGCCACGGTGTCGTGGTATGCCGAATTCGCGTTGCGCAGACGCGCGAGCATGTCTGCGATCGGGTCGGTCATTGTCATGGCCATCGGGCCCTTCTCGCCGTGGTATCCCCGGAGGGACCTTCGGCGTCGTGGTTTACCAGCTGCTCTTGGTGATTCCGGGGAGTTCGCCTGCGTGCGCCATCTCGCGGAAGCAGATCCGGCACAGGCCGAACTTGCGGTAGACGGAGTGCGGACGGCCGCAGCGCGTGCACCGGGTGTATGCCCGAACGGCGTACTTCGGCTTGCGCTGCTGCTTCTCGATCAGTGCCTTCTTCGCCACGTCAGTTCTCCTTGAAGGGGAAGCCGAGAAGCCGAAGCAGTGCGCGGCCCTCTTCGTCGTTTTGTGCGGTCGTCACGACCGTGATGTCCATGCCGCGGACCCGGTCGATCTTGTCCTGGTCGATCTCGTGGAACATCGACTGCTCGTTGAGGCCGAAGGTGTAGTTGCCGCGGCCGTCGAACTGCTTCGGCGACAGGCCACGGAAGTCGCGGATGCGCGGCAGCGCGATCGACAGCAGGCGGTCGAGGAACTCCCACATGCGGTCGCCCCGGAGGGTGACGTGGGCGCCGATCGGCATGCCCTCGCGCAGCTTGAACTGCGCGATGGACTTGCGCGGCTTGGTGACGGAGGGACGCTGACCCGTGATCTCCATCAGGTCGCGGATGGCGCCCTCGATGAGCTTGGAGTCGCGGGCCGCCTCGCCGACGCCCATGTTGACGATGACCTTGGTGACGCCGGGCACCTGCATGACGTTGTCGAAGCTGAACTCCGCCTGCAGGGCGGGAACGATCTCCTCGCGATAGCGGGCCTTAAGGCGCGGCATGGCGCGCTCAGTGGTGGTGGCAGTCATCAGATGTCCTTACCGGTGCGCTTGGAGACTCGGACGTTGCGCACTGAGTCGTAGGTGCTTCCATCGGGACGCCGCTTCTCGACCTTCTCCTGGCGCTTGCCGACACGAGTGGCTCGACTGTCG
>JBJTIQ010000302.1:0-5135 GCA_046095085.1 Actinomycetota bacterium
CGCTCGGCCCCGCGGATGCGACCCAGCTCGGTGATGATGCGCATGGACAGGGCGACCGCCGGACCCTGCTCCCCCGCCAGCATGGCCTGCTCGTCCTCGGTGAGGGTCAGGGGCACCCGCTCACCATAGTGGTGAGTGCTCCTCGGTCAGGCCGACACGGGGTCGCTGGGTGACCGGGAAAGCATGAGGAAGGGCAGTGCAATGAGATAGACCGCCAGGGCGGCACCGAGCCCTGCTGCCGGACCAAGCCGGACCAGCGCCGCGCCCAGGGCGGCGGCCGCGAAAAACGTCGCCAGTGACGCCACCCGGAAGCGCCAGCGTGCGTTGTCGCCGCCGATGATGCTCAGGTTCGACAGCAGGCGCACCAGGGTGAGCGTCATGACATTCGTCGCCACGTCGGGGATCAGATGATGGAGCACCGCGGCGTTCTGGATTCCCATGGCGAAGGCGAGCACTCCGACCACCACCATCGCGGAAACACTGCCGGCGACCGGCTGCCAGGCGATCGTGAGGGCCAGCGCAAGGGCAATCAGCACCGCAACCGCCGCGAAGGGATGGCGGCGCCGGCCCGGGAATCGCGCGCTACGCAGCAGGTATCCACCGCCCACAGCGCCCACGCTGAAGGTCACGAGGGGAACGGCGTAGGTCGGCAGGGCTGCCCGACCCTCCCCCTGGCCGATCTCGAAGGCCAGGAACATGAGATTGCCGGTCATGATCTCGGCGAAGACACTGCCGAGGGCGAGGAAGGTCGTGGCGCCGATCAGCCCGCACACGGCGGTGAGCAGGTAGATCCCCGGCGTGATCGTCCGCTCCCGAATGCCGGCAGCCTAGGGCCGCGACGGGAAGCGACCACGGGAATGCGCGAGTAGGGTCAAGGCTTGTCCTCCTCCGCGCGCGGTTCACTCTGGCTGCTGCGTCACGGCGACACCGAGTGGGCGGCGTCTGGACGGCACACCGGTCGCACGGATATCCCCCTCGTGCAGTACCTGCAGTACAAGCCGGTCGGGAAGTGGGCCAACTACCTGCGCGGTGAGTCGGCGTACATCATCTTGAGCCTGGTGGCCAAGTCCGCTCTGGCCTGGCAGGTCTTCGCCGGCACGCTGGTCCCTCCCGCCTGAGCGTTCCTGGGGTGCGCATCGCCTGGCTGGCCCCTATCCTCTTGTCATGAGGCTCATCGTCAAACTGTCCGTCCCGATCGCCCTCGCCCTGCTCGCTGCGCCGAGCGGGGCGGCAATTGCGGCTGAGCATCAGCACGGCAGCACCAGCGGCAAGTCGGACTACTCCCTCTCCCTGCGCATCGATCGCGTCAAGGCGGCGACCGGCCAGGTGAAGTTCACCGTCACGCCCAAGGGCTTCACCTACGTCAAGGTGCCAGACGACGGGGCACCCAACGTCGCCGGGCAGGGCCACGCTCACATCTACGTGAAGGACACCGCCACCGGCAAGGTGCGCTACATCGGCTGGACCGGAAGCGGCCTGACCGACTGGAGCGACCAGGATCGACTCGCGGCTGGCAAGACCTACCGCGTGTACGCGGTCTTTTCCGAGAACGACCACACCGAGCGTCCTGGCATCCGATCACGCGCAGTGGTTGTCACCGTCCGGTAGCCCTTGCATCAACGCCCACACGCTCCCCGGCCGGACCTCGCCTCCGACTGCACCCTGCGACGCCAGCCCTAGGCGTTCGGCGCGAAGACCTCTGAGAGGCGCAACACGCTCGGCTAGATAAGCCAGGTTGGATGCTCGTCGGGCCCCGGTCGCTCCAAGACGCCGGCAGCGATGCCTCCGAAGTACGCCGCCCCCATGGCTGCGGCCTCGGTGATCGAGCTCGTGGAGTAGTCGCCGAGCTGGCGCCTCTTTGCCTGGGCGACCGTCGGATCGTGTGACCAACCCCCGGTGACCATGGCCTCCGTCCGGGGACCGATGACGGACTCGATGAAGTCGATGAGGTCGGTGGACAGTGCGATGAGGTCGTCCACAGCGGCTCGCCAGGCCATCGCGGGAGTCAGTCCCTCTGTCACACCCGACAGGGTCAATCCCTCATGGCTTGTCTCGGCGATGTGGAAAGGCACCGAGCGGCGGTCGAGCTCCAGGGCCTGGAGTGATACGGCGCGACGATGATCGCGGTCGGGCAGGCCGAGGAGCGCGGCCATGCGCTCCAGCGAGAGCCCGGTGAGCAGTCCTCCGACAGTGCAGAGGTATCCGGGGACGATTCCCCAACCGATGCCGATGTCCCCCTCGACCAGGCGAGCCATGCTGTCGCGGTCGACGGGAGGGAAGAGACGGAGCAGGGCCTCGGCGGTGCCGAGGGAGTCGGTGAGCACGCCGAGACGCATCGCACCCATGGCGAACGCAGCCGACTCGTGGTCGAGGCCGGCGGCAGTGAGCGTCGCACCCCGCAGGCGCTCGGGGGCCCGGTCACCGACCGTGCCGGCAGGCTCACCGGCCCACACGATGCGCTCGGGGACGAGGGGACCGACCAGGTCGGTCGCGGGCTGCCACGACCGGTCGGCGAGGACGTCGTAGAGCCCTGAGCGCGACAGTATGGACCGCTCCGCCACCTGCTCACCCCCCATGGCGTGCAGCACCCAGTCGCTGACGCTGAGGTGGCACACGGCGCGGTCGCGAGTGCCTGGGTATGCGTCGTAGAGGTAGAGAACCTTGGCCAGCGAAGGCTTGGAGTTCAGGCGTACGCCGCAGGAGCGCCAGAACTCCGCATCCGTCACGCGTGCTCGTATCGGGTCGGCAAGCCCCCTCGGGTCATGCCAGGCCAGCGTCGGGGCGCACGGCCGCCCGTGCGCGTCCAGGAGAGCACCGGCCTCGGCCATGCCCGTCACCCCGATGCCTCGGACGACGGAGCCGGCGGTGACACGAGGATCGTCCAGGCAGCGGTCAGCCAGCGTGATGGAGAGATCGGCGAGGACGTCGGAGTCGACGTCGGCACAGGCGCCGTCGTGACGCCAGGGGGTGCGCGCCTCGGATTCCCCGACGACGGTGCCGTCCAGCCTGACCGCGAGCGCCTTGACGCGAGTGGTCCCGACGTCGATGCCGACGAGGAGTTCGCTCCGCTCGACCATGGTCAGCGAGCTGCCTCGGGTGCGTCGGGGGCGGGTGGCCGGCATGCGACCGCGACGAGCGCGCCATCGGCTGTCCAGTCGCCCGCGGCGTACGGGATGAGCAGGACGTCGCCAAATCCGGTAGCAGCGTCTATTGAGACGCGGGTCATGCGGCCCAAATGGGTCCCTCTCGTGAGAGAAAACTCGGTGGGGCGGGTGGGGCTCGAACTCACGACCTGACGGTTGAGGAGGCCCACCCAGGCCGGTACTAGGGCAGGAGCCGGGTGAGCCAGTCGCGCGCATAGTGCACGCAGCTCGCCGGCAGTGAGAAGTGATCGTCATGCGGATACTCATGCGACTCCACCGTGCCACCCAGCGACCGTGCGAGTTTGATGTAGGCGGTCTGCCACGTGTCGGGCACCACGGTGCCGCCGTCCAGGAGATCAATGCACACGAGCACGGGGCATACCGGCTTCTTCTGGCCCGCGGATCCTGCGTTCACAGCACTCGTCCACGCATCCCAGTTCTTGGGTGGGTAGTTGAGGATGGGGCCCTTAAGGCGATACATGCGGGCGTATACATCGCTCAAGTGATGGACCGGCAGGTGGTTCCAGGCCGTCTCGCCGATATGGATACCCAGGGGCGTCATGACATCCGAGAGGGAGAGCGTGTCGGGGTTCGCTGCCTGAGTGCCCATGAGAACTTGAATCAAATGCCCGTCCGGGGGGATCGACGGGTCCTTGAGAGCCGCAAAGAGCGCACCGCCGATCTGCAGTCCCACTTTCGATACGCCGGGTGACATGCCAACGGTGCCGATGAGGTTGAGATCGCCGTAGTCCTCATCCGTAAGCTCGGCGATGGCCGCGGCAGTGCCGCCCCCTTCGGACCAACCCATGCAGCCGACGGTTGTGCCAGCACCGACATTCATCGACCGGGCCGCGTGCACGATGTTGATGGTGTCGCGTGCCTGCGTGATCCCGACGGTGTACTGGTGGATTCCCGGCGTCCCCAAGCCCTGGTAGTCGGTCGCACAGACGACCCAGCCCTCGTCGATGAAGGACTGGAGGCCGGGTACGCCGTAGTCGATCTGCTGGGTCGACTCGGGTTCGAAGTAGGTGATGATCTCGCGCACTGGATCGGGCTGAGCCGACGGACAGGACGCATCGCCAATGCCAGTCGTGCCGTGCGCCCAGGTCATGACCGGGCGATCCCCGTCGACCTCCTCGGGCGCAATCACCAACCCGGTGACCTCATGGGTCCGACCATTGACGTCAGAGGAGTGATAGCGCACCTTCCACGCCTTAGCCCCCGTGAGTTGCGTGCTGATTTCCTCGTGATGGATGAGGGTCCCCGGTGTGGTCATGAAGAAAACGTAGCCCGGGAAAACAGCCTCTACAAGGGAAAAACAGCCTCTACAAGGGAATCGAAAGGAAAAGCCCAGCAGATCTGAACGCCGGAGGTGACGCCGCCGTAACGATCGGCAACGTGGCACATCGCTGGTGCACACTGAGTCGGTGGCAGACGACGCGCGCGAGTCACTCCTGGCCAAGCAACGCGAGGTCAACGCGCTGATTCACGATCTGACCGACCTGCTGGATACCGCAGGAGACTCGGCTAATCGGAGCCGCGGCGATCGATACGGACTATCGACCGAACGGCACTCGCAGGCCGGCACCCTCCAGGAATTGCATCGGCAAGCTCACGCAATCACGCGGGCCCTCGCAAAGATCGACGAGGGGACCTACGGCAATTGCGACTCGTGCGGCTCGACAATCCCGCAGGAGCGACTGGAGTTTCGCCCCTGGGCGGTGCTGTGCGTGCCCTGTGCTGCGGGAACGTGAGCCGACTCTCGGGCGCCCGCCAAAGGAGAGGTCGCACGAACGCGAAACCCGTGGGTGGTGTTCGATGGGGCGTGTTCGGTGGGGCGGGTGGGGCTCGAACCCACGACCTGACGGATTATGAGAGCGTCAGAAGGAAGCCGCTGTCCGACCCGAAAACCTGTGTAGCATAAGGGAAATCAGCCACTCGATCCGTGGGTACACATGGGCTAGCTACCCCTGAGTACGCATAGAGTACGCA
>JBJTIQ010000303.1:0-3368 GCA_046095085.1 Actinomycetota bacterium
GGGGTAGACGGCGTGGAGTTCGCGACCCTTGTCTTCGAGGAAATGCACGCCGCTGACGCCCATGCACATCTCGAAACGCAGGGCCGGCTCATCGCGGAGCGCGCTGACGAAGGTGAGCAGATGCTCCCGCCGCACGACAAAGGTGATCTCGCTGCAGTGGACGACCACCTTCTCGACCGCCGTCGTCATGGGCACGCCGCGATCGGCCAGCGCCAAGGCGAGTTCGTCGGTGGCCTCGTCGAACCAGCCTCCGTAGGGGGGGAATGACGGGCCCGGCATGACGATCGGAGCGCCGAGACCGCCGAAGCCGGATGTGTCGCCGCCACCGACGGATCCGAAGGCTCCGTGCCGTACGCCGACGACCTCGAGTTGGATCGCTCCCTCGGGCAGGTCGGTGACGTGTGCGGCGACCTCGAGGCCCGCCTCGGCCGGGGTCACCGGCGTCTGGTCGGTCATCGCAGGAGGCCCCGCATCTCGAGCGTGGGCGCGGCGGTGAGCGCTGCCGCCTCGACGAGGTCCTGCTCGCGGATTGCGTTGGCGCCCATCTTCATGTCTTGGATCTGGTCATGAATCTTCAAGATGGCGTCGATGAGCATCTCGGGACGCGGCGGACAGCCCGGGAGGTACATATCGACCGGCACGACGTGGTCGACGCCCTGGACGATCGCGTAGTTGTTGAACATCCCGCCGCTCGACGCGCAGACGCCCATGGCCAGGACCCACTTGGGGTTGGGCATCTGGTCGTAGATCTGGCGGAGCACGGGCGCCATCTTCTGGCTGACGCGCCCGGCGACGATCATGAGATCGGCCTGGCGCGGGGAGGCGCGGAAGACCTCCATGCCGAATCGGGCGATGTCGTAGCGCGGGCCGCCGACGGCCATCATCTCGATGGCGCAGCATGCGAGGCCGAACGTGGCGGGCCACAGCGAGCCCTTGCGTGCGTAGCCCGCGACCTTCTCGACGGTGGTGAGCAGGACGCCCGACGGCAACTTCTCCTCAAGACCCATGGCTTAGTCCCAGTCCAGTCCGCCGCGACGCCATTCGTAGACGTACGGCACGGTGAGGTTGAAAAGGAACAGCATCATCGCCAGGAAGACAAAGAGCGGCAACTGGTCGAAGGCCACTGCCCATGGATAGAGGAACACGATCTCGATGTCGAAGATGATGAACATCATCGCCGTGAGGTAGTACTTCACGGGGAAGCGCCCGCCGCCCATGGGCTGCGGGGTGGGCTCGATGCCGCACTCGTAGGCATCGACCTTCGCCCGGTTGTAGCGCTTCGGGCCGGTGAACGTCGTGAGAGTGACGCTGAAAACGGCGAATCCTGCGGCCAGGAGACCCAGCACGAGGATCGGCGCGTAGGCGTCCACCGAAACAGAGCTCCTTTAGCGGCAAGGGGCCCCTACGGCCCGTCGACGAAAGTCTACCGCCGGCCGGAGGTGGTCATCGGCGCCCCCGGTGGAGCGCGACGATGCCTCCGGTGAGGTTGAGCCAGGCCACATCTCGCCAGCCAACCTCGGTCATGATGCCCGCCAATTCCGCCTGGTCCGGCCAGGCCCGAATGGACTCCGCCAGATAGACGTAGGCGTCGGGATTGGACGACGTACGCCGGGCGATGCCGGGCAGGGCCCCCATGAGGTAGCGCGAATAGATGGTGCGGAAGGGCCCGAAGACGGGGTGAGAGAACTCACACACGACGATCCGCCCGCCGGGCCGGGTCACGCGGCGGAGCTCGGCCAGCGCCTGCCGGGGATCGGCCGTATTGCGCAGCCCGAACGACATGGTGACGGCGTCGAAGGACTCGTCGGCGAACGGCAGGCGGAGGGCGTCGCCGGCCACGAAGGGCAGTGCCGGCTCCCGGCGCCTGCCCACCCGGAGCATGCCGAGGGAGAAGTCGCACGGGACGACCACCGCGCCTCGGGCCGCCAGGGGCGCGCTCGAGGTGCCGGTGCCCGCGGCCAGGTCGAGGATCCGGTCGCCCGGGAGCGGCCGGATGGCGTTGACCAGCGCCCGGCGCCACAGGCGCGTCTGGCCGAGGGCCAGCAGGTCGTTGGTGAGGTCGTAGCGATCGGCCACCTCGTCGAACATCGCGGCCACCTCACCGGGGCGCTTGTCGAGGTCGGCACGAGGCATGGCTGCATCCTCCCAGTGGGGCCCTGATCGAGCCTGTCGGGCGGTCGCCGGACTGCCGAGCGCCGTGTTTGGCCGTACCCTCGTCGCGTGTCCACGCCCCTGCTGGTGACCACCGCAGCGCCGCGCGTACGCACCCTGCCCATCGAGGACCCGGGTCCGCTTCTGGAGCGCCTGCCCGATGCCGGTGGCACCGCGTGGGTCAACGGCGGCGAGGGCTTGATCGGTTGGGGCGTCGCCGCCGTGGTCGAGGTCAACGGCGACGAGCGCTTCAGTCGCACGCAGCGCTGGTGGGTCGACTGGTGTCGACAGGCCGACATCGACGATCCTCTGCAACTGCCCGGCACCGGCCCCGTGGCCTTCGGCTCGTTCACCTTCGACCCCAACCCCATCTCCGGGCGTACGTCGCGCATCGTCATCCCGCGCGCCGTGCTCGGTCGTCGCGACGGCCACTCGTGGCTCACCGTCGTGGGCGATCCCGACGACCTGCTGCCCGCCGATGCACTCCTGCCGTCGATTTCGACTCCCCCCGCGCCGAGCCGCGTCGACTGGTCGCGAGGCACTCGCACGGCGGAGGAGTGGAAGACATCCGTGGCTGATGTCATCGACCGCATCAGCCGCGGCGAGCTCGACAAGGCCGTGTTGGCTCGCGACGTCATCGCCGAGGTCAGCGATGACTTCGACGTGCGCTATCTCCTGCAGCGCCTCGCCGCCGCCTACCCCGAGTGCTGGACCTTCCATGTCGACGACCTGGTGGGAGCGACCCCCGAGTTGCTGGTGCGCCGTACCAATGACGTCGTGCTCTCGCGCGTGCTGGCCGGCACCGTCAAGCGGCGCGGTGACGAGGGCGAAGACGCAACGCTCGCGAAGGCCCTGCTCGGCAGCGACAAGGACCTCGAGGAGCACGAATACGCCGTGCGCTCGGTGTCTCGCGCGCTGGCACACCACTGCACCGACCTGCGGGTGCCGGCCCAGCCGCGCGTGCTGCGGCTGTCCAATGTGCAGCACCTCGCCACCGACATCACCGGTCGCCTGGCCGACGGGGCGTCGGTGCTGGCGCTAGCCGCATCGCTGCATCCGACGGCCGCCGTGTGCGGCTCGCCCACCGAGCGCGCCTTCGCCATGATCCGCGAGGTGGAGGGCATGGATCGCGGCCGCTACGCCGGGCCCGTCGGCTGGTTCGACAGCCGCGGCGATGGCGAGTTCGGCATCGCGCTGCGGTGCGCCGAAGTGCGGCC
>JBJTIQ010000304.1:0-10490 GCA_046095085.1 Actinomycetota bacterium
CCAGCTCGTCGAGGCGCTCTTCGGCTCCCTGGCGACGCAGATGACCGCCTCGGCGACCACGTGGCTGGCGCTGGGCGAGTGGCGCGGCGACACCTACGTCTCGCGCGATGGCTGGCGCAAGGACCACACGGCGCAGACGGCCCGCGCAGCCTTCTATCGGGCCTTCATCGATCGCATCGGCGACCGCCTGCAGGAGGCGCGCGATGAGGTTCTTGCTGAGGCTGAGCGACAGCGCGTCGAGATACCCGCGGAGCAGGAGGGTGGCACGGCCGTCGCCACCACGGGGGCACTCGTCCTGCGCGGCAAGGAGGCCGAGGTTCGCGCGTTCTATCGCCAGTCCTCCAGCGCGCGTGGTCGCTGGTCGGGCTACTCCGGCGGGGTGAGTCGGCGCGGGGGGAGTGCCTCGCGCGCAGGCCGCGACGCGGCGGCGCGGGCGCGCTTGACCAGTGCCAAGGGCATCTCGAGCAAGGGCCCGGGCCTGTCGGCCTGACCCGGGCCGTAACCCCGGCACCGGCACGGCGGTCGCGACGCCTCCGCCGACCTTCTCCGCTTTCACCCTCGAAACGGTCGCTCCCCATCGGTGTTTCGCCTCGAAATGGCGGCCATTCGGAGGGTGAAAGCGGCCTAGCGGCGGCGCAGCACCATGGGCATCCCGCCCTTGCTCCGCAGGGTCACTGCGGGCACGACCGATATGTCGGCGCCTGGCACGAGCTCGGGCCGCCATCGTTGCGCGAGCGTGGCGAGGATCAACGTTGCCTCCGTCCACGCGAACTGCTCGCCGATGCAGCGGCGATTTCCCCAGCCGAAGGGGAACCATGCGCCGCGCGGCTGGACGGGAGCCTCCTCGCTGAAGGCGCCGCTCGCGTCGATCCATCGCTGCGGCAGGAAGGTCAGGGATGACTCCCACCAGCGCGGGCTGCGGTGCAGCGCGAATTGGCTGATGAGCGTGATGGCGCCGGCGGGGATGGTCCAGCCGTCGACGTCCACGTCGGCGAGCACGCGCCTGCCCTGGATCCACGCGGGCGGGTAGAGGCGGATGGCCTCGGCGATCACCGCGCGCGATCGGGGGAGCGACGCCAGGTCGTCCATCGACGGGGCGCGGCCGCCGAGCACGGAGTCGAGTTCGTCGTGCAGCCACTCGGCGACATGCGGGTGCTGGGCCAGGAGCATCCAGGTCCAGGTCATCGTCATCGCCGTGGTCTCGTGCCCGGCCAGGATCAAGGTCATGGCCTCATCGCGCACCTGGGCGTCGGTGAAGCCCGAGCCGTCCTCCTCGGCCGCGATGAGCATGCTGAGCATGTCGCCCGTGTCGCCCTGGGCGCGATGCTGGTCGATGACGCGATCGACGATGCGATCGATGCGGGCGAACGACCGGAGCGCACGCTTACGTGCTGGTATAGGCACGCGCAGGGCACTGGGACCGAGGACGAGATAGCGGCCCATGCCCTGAAGCAGGCTCTCGAGCGCATCTCCGATCTCGTGCGCATCGCCGGCCAGATCGGATCCGAAGAGCGTGCGGCCCACGATCGTGAGCGTGAGCGCCGACATGTCGGTCTGCATGTCGAGGGCCTGACCGTCCTGCCAATCCCGCTCATGAGCGAGGGTGAGATCGACCATGTCACGGGAGTACGCCGCGATCCGATCTCGATGGAAGGCCGGTTGCACAAGGCGGCGGTTGCGCAGGTGCACCTCGCCCTCACTGGTCAGCAGGCCGTTGCCCAGCACCGCCTTGGTGCCCTGGAGCCCGCGGCCCTTCATGGTCTCCCGGCCATGGCCGATGTAGACGTCGACGATGGCCTCAGGGGAGGTCAGCGCATAGGTGTGCTCCCCGATCAGGGTGAAGTGGGCCAGCGTCGGGTAGTCGCGCTCGACCTCGACCATGAACCACGGGGCCTGGTCGCCGAAGATGAATCGGCGCAGCAACCGTGCTCCGGAAGGGCCGGGCGGCCGGGCGACATCGCGGCGTCGGTCCCTGGGGATGGGCACGTCGCTGTGGGAGATCCGGGCCAGCGCCACCCGAGAGGTCTCCCGCAGGTCAATGGGCGGCTCGACGACGGACGTCACGCGCCCAGTCTGCATTGGCGGCCTTCTGGGGCGCGTGCCAGGATGCGTCCGTGGCATCGCTGGAATCGGTCACGCTGGCCGATATCGAGTCGGCAGCAGCACGCCTGCAGGGCGTCGTGCGCGACCTCCCGGTGCACTCGGCGCGGTGGCTGTCCTACCTCGTGGGCGGGCCGGCGTTCCTCGCGACCGAAAATCTCCAGCGCGCAGGCTCCTTCAAGATCCGGGGCGCCTACAACCGCCTGTCTCAGCTCACCGAGGCCGAGCGAGCGACCGGCGTGGTCGCGGCGTCCGCTGGCAATCACGCCCAGGGCGTGGCACTGGCGGCCGGAATGCTCGGCATCCGCGCGACGATCTTCATGCCGCGCTCGGCCTCGATGCCCAAGGTCATTGCCACGCAGGACTACGGCGCCGACGTGCGGTTCCATGGCGCCACCCTCGACGAGGCGATAGCCGAGGCGAAGGAGTTCGCAGTCAGCACTGGCGCGCTCTTCATCTCGCCGTTCGACCACGCCGACATCGTGGCCGGGCAGGGCACGCTCGGCCTAGAGATCCTCAAGCAGTGCCCCGATGTGACGACCGTGGTCGTGTGCACGGGCGGCGGCGGCCTTCTCGCGGGCGTCGCGCTCGCGATCAAGTCGCTGCGACCTGATGTGCGAGTCGTCGGCGCGCAGGCGGCTGGTGCTGCCGCCTATCCGCCCTCGCTTCTCGCCGGCCACCCAGTGCCGCTGGCGCAAATGCGGACCATGGCCGATGGCATCGCCGTCGGCAGGCCGGGCGACATCCCCTTTGCCCTCATCCAGAAGTACGTCGACGACATTCGCGTGGTTTCCGAAGACTCGTTGGCGCGTGCGCAATTGAAGCTGCTCGAGCGGTCGAAGCTCGTCGTCGAGCCAGGGGGTGCCGCGGCTGTAGCGGCGATCATGGACGATCCGGACTCCTTCGAGCCAACCGTCGTCGCCGTGCTGTCCGGGGGCAACGTCGACCCGCTCGTGCTCATGCGGGTCATCCGCCATGGTCTCACTGCCGGCGGTCGCTTCACGCAGCTCACCGTGCACATGCCCGATCGGCCCGGCTCCCTGGCCGGCCTGCTCAACGTGATTGCCGGCATGGACGCCAACGTGGTTGACGTCTCTCACCTGCGCACCAATCCGCGCCTGGCGGTCGACGAGGTTGAGATCACCATCGATCTGGAGACGCGCGGCGAGGCCCACCGCGAGCAATTGCTGTCAACTCTGCGAGACTGCGGATACCGGATCGTTTCGGCGCAGTAGTCGCATGTAGGGTCCTTCGCTGTGTCGGACATCATCGTCGCCGAAGGGCTCGTCAAGAAGTTCGGTGACGTCGTCGCTCTCGACGGACTCGACCTGCGGGTCCCCGAGGGCACCGTCTATGGCCTCCTCGGGCCCAACGGCGCCGGCAAGACCACCTGCGTCCGCATCCTCACGACGCTGCTGAAGCCCGACGCCGGCTCGGCGACCGTGGCGGGCTTCGACGTGGTCAAGCGCCCCAATGCAGTGCGCCGAGTCATCGGGCTCACGGGCCAGTACGCCGCGGTCGACGAATACCTCAGCGGGCGCGAAAACCTTCGGATGTTCGGCGACCTCTACCACCTCGCTCCAGGCTATGTGAAGGAGCGCAGCCAGGAACTCCTCGAGCGCTTCGACCTCGCCGACGCGGCCGATCGCTCGCTGCGCACCTACTCCGGTGGCATGCGCCGTCGCCTCGACCTCGCGGCCAGCCTGATCGCGAAGCCGCGCATTCTCTTCCTCGACGAACCCACCACCGGCCTCGACCCGCGCTCGCGCATCGGCCTGTGGGAGGTCATCAAGGACCTGGTGGCCGATGGCACGACGGTGCTGCTGACCACGCAATACCTCGACGAGGCCGACCAGCTCGCCGAGGACATCGTCGTGATCGACCACGGCCGCGTGATCGCGCATGGCACGTCGGATGCTCTCAAGGATCAGGTGGGCGGTGACCGGCTCGAGGTGATCGTCGACGGTCGAGAGGCTGTCGTGACCGCGGCGGAAGCCCTGCGGCCCCTCGCGACCGGTGAGGTCGTGGCCGAGGTCGCCGATCACCGGGTCGTGGCGCCCGTGTCGGGTGGATCGACGGTCCTCGTCGACGCCATCCGTGCCCTCGACGCGGCCGGAGTGCGTGTGGAGGACCTTGCGCTGCGCCGACCGACGCTCGACGACGTCTTCCTCTCGCTCACGGGTCATGCGGCCGAGGAGGCATCGTGAGCACCCCTACCGTCCCGATGCGCCGCCGTCCGATCCTCGGGTGGGGCCTTCACGACGGTCTCGTCGTCGCTCGCCGCAACCTGATCCAGACGATTCGCGTGCCCGAACTCCTCTTCTTCTCCATCGTGCAGCCGGTCATCTTCGTGCTGCTGTTCGCATTCGTCTTCGGCGGGGCGATCCCGATTCCCGGCGCAGATCCATCTGCGGCGCCGGATGCCAGCATCTATCGCCAGTACCTCATGCCGGGAATCTTCGGCCAGACCGTCGCGTTCGCCTCGGCAGCTTCGACGGTCGGTCTCGCCGAAGACATGCACCGCGGCATCATCGACCGCTTCCGCTCGCTGCCCATGGCTTCGGGCGGCGTGCTGCTGGGCCGCACGTTCGCCGATGCCACGCGGCAGATCCTGGTGCTGACCGTGCTGAGCATCACCGGCCTGCTCATCGGATGGCGCATCAATGACGGGATTCTCAACGCGATTTACGCCTACCTGCTGCTGCTCCTCTTCGCCTACACCGTGTCGTGGGTGGGCTCGTGGATCGGCCTCTACATGCCCAACCCCGAGACTGCGCAGACGGCAGGCCTGGTCTGGCTGTTTCCGCTGACGTTCCTGTCGAATGCCTTCGTGCCGATCACTGCAATGCCGACTTGGCTGCAGCCCATCGCCCAGTGGAATCCCATCTCGTCACTGGTGCTCGCCACGCGCGAACTCTTCGGAAACCCCACGGGCATCATCGGCGACGCCTGGCCGCAGCAGCATCCATTCGCCTACACGATCATCTCGTGCGTGGTGCTGATCGCGATCTTCGCACCGCTGGCGGTGCGGCGCTACCGCCGAGCGACGGCTCGCTAGCCCTATCCTTGGCGTGTCCGATAGTCCAACGTCAGGAGTGCACATGAGCGCCATCGCCCGCCCCGCCAGTGTGACCCTGGTCGGCGTACTCATCCTCATCATGGCGATCTTCTCGGTCTTCGCCGCCGTCCTCGGTCTGCTCAACTCCGAGATGCGGGTTGGTGCGACGCTGGTCAGCCTCGTCGTCGTGCTCGTCATCGGCCTGATCTACCTGGCCCTGGCCAAGGGCATCTTCAGCGGCAATAACTTCGCTCGGCTCGTCATCGGTGTCCTGAGCGTCATCGGACTTCTCAGTGGCCTATACCACCTGATCTTCGTCTCTGAGCTGAGACTGGTGGGCCTCGGCCAGATCGTCTTCGAACTCATCATCCTCGCCCTCTTGTTCAACAGGAAGGCTGGCGTCTTCTTCGCTATGAGCTAGCCCTCGTAGAGGGTCACGGTGACGATCTCGACGGTGATCGACTTGCCGTTGGCCAGGGTGTAGACGCTCGACTCGCCCACACGCTTGCCCAGCACCGCCTGCCCCAGCGGCGATGTGGGGGAGTAGACCTCGACGGTTGCGTGCGCGGCCTCCTCGCGCGAGGCGAGCAAGAAGGTCTCGTGCTCATCGAACTCGACGAATCTCACGGTGACGACGCGCCCGTGGGCCACTTCGTCGTCGTGTGCTTCAGGCGTGCCTACCTGGGCGTTATCGAGCATGTGCTTGAGCACGCGAATGCGGGCCTCGTTCTTGCCCTGCTCCTCCTTGGCGGCGTGGTAGCCGCCGTTTTCCTTGAGGTCACCCTCTTCGCGCGCGGCCTCGATGCGCTTGGTGATCTCCGTGCGTCGAGGCCCGGAGCGCTCGGCCAACTCCTGCTGGAGCGTGTCGTAGCCCTCCTGGGTCAGCCAGGCCACCTCGTTCGTCACCTCAGAAGGGTAAATCAGGACTCAGGGCGAGCCCGTCCAGGGTTGGTCAGGGGGCACAACGCCGGGAGGGAACGTAGGAGGCGGGATCCGTGTGGGGGGCTGCCCAGCCTCGCACCCGAGGAGTTCGACGACGAAAGCCGGAGAGATGGTGCGCAGTGGGTAGGTCTGCTGCACGTAGGTGGTGCCGCGAGCGAGGGGAACGACGGCATAGCCAACGTCGGTGCGAGTCTCGTCCTGGGCGCGAATGACGCAGTAGACATCCGCCTCGGCGGAGCGGCGAACCTCGAAAGTGACATCCACGCGGTCGCGACCCTCGACCTTCCATGCGAGCAGTTTGGGCTGCAGGCCCGGTGCGAGCAGGTTGTAGGCGACGTAGGCGAGGGCACTCGCGAAGGCAACGACCACCAGGCCGATCAAGGCGTAGCCCCACCACGGCGTCCGGCGTATGCCGTATCGCGCCTGAAGGTGGGGAGGCAGGCTCCGACCATCGACCGCGCTCGCCACTGCACCTCCTGTCGCCGGACATCGCACTTCTTGGGACACTAGTGTGCGTGAGCCTCCCCCTACGCCTCATGGCGGTGCACGCGCACCCCGACGACGAGGCGAGCAAGGGCGCTGCGACGACGGCCCACTACGTCCGCGACGGGGTCGACGTGATGGTCGTCACATGCACGGGAGGGGAGCGCGGCGACGTGCTGAATGCGGCCGCGCAGGCTGATGTCGACCGCCACGGATTGACCGAGGTGCGACGCCGTGAGATGGCCGAGTCGACGCGCATCCTCGGCGTGCGCCACGCCTGGCTCGGCTTCGAGGACTCCGGGTATCCCGAGGGCGATCCGAAGCCGCCCCTGCCGTCCGGGTGCTTCGCCGATCTGCCGCTGGAGGAGGTCGCGCGCCCGCTCGTCGCCCTGGTCCGCGAATTCCGCCCCCATGTGATCACGACCTACGACGAAAACGGTGGCTATCCGCACCCGGATCACATCCGCTGTCACGAGGTATCGCTGGAGGCGTTTACCAAGGCGGCTGACGCATCGGCCTATCCAGGCACGGGTGATCCCTGGCAGCCGGCCAAGCTCTACTACAACATGGGATTCACCCGTGACCGTGTGCTCACCTTTCACGAGGCACTCGTCGCTGCCAGCATGGAATCGCCCTACGCGGAGTGGTTGGAGGACTGGGACGAGGGGGAGGAGGATCGCGTCACCACTCGTATCCGCGTCGACGAGTTCTTCCCTGTGCGTGACGACGCACTTCGTGCACATCGCACGCAGGTGGACCCTGACGGCATGTGGTTCGCCGTGCCTCTCCAGATGCAGCGCGATCTGTGGCCGACCGAGGACTTCCATCTGGCGATCTCCCATGTGCCGACGACGTTCCCCGAGTCGGATTTGTTCGCGGGCCTGAGGGGGGCATCATGGGGTTCGTGAACTACCTCCTCGGCGTGCTGCTGCTGACCGAGAGTCCCGTCCCCAGCCCGCTCCCTGAGGAGCCCCCGATCGATCCCTCCCGCGTCACGCCGGGAATCTTGGGCCTGGTGTCCTTCCTCTTCCTCGTGGTCGCCGTGGCGTTGCTTTACCGCTCGATGCGCAAGCAGATGGCCAAGGTCGATCCCAACCTGCCCGAGGGCCCGGGCGACAAGGAGCGCGCCGAAGACGCGAGACTCACCGAGGAGGCTGAGAAGCGCGGCCAAGAAGACGACCAGCCGCCCACCCAGGCCTAGCTCGTGGATCCCACGCGATCCACGCTGCGCATCGTCGGCCTGACGGTAGCCGCCATCGTTGCGTCGGTCGCATGCATCGCCCTCGGACTATGGCAGGGCCAGCGCACTCTCGACATCGTCGAGGCCGAGCGCACCGCGCTGAGCGCGCCGATCCCTGTCCTCGATGCGGCCACGGTCGAGGGCTACCCCGGTGAGTCCATCGGAAGACCTGTCACCGTGCAGGGCGAGTACATCGCCGATGGGCAACGCCTCATCGCCTATCGATCGTGGCAGGGGAAGCCCGGTGTGTGGGTGGTGACGCCCATGGCGGTGGGCGCCAGCACCGTCGCCGTGCTGCGCGGCTGGGTCCCCAGCGCGGATTCCTCGGCTGTCGCCGTGCCGAGCGGCACCGTGTCGGTGTCGGGCACCCTGCAGCCATTCGACGACTTCTACGGAGACGATGTCGTATTGGCGGATGGTCAATTCGCGGCCATCTCGCGCTCGGCCCTTGAGCAGTCGTGGGGCACCCCGGCCGTGTCCCTGGTGGTGGTCCTGACCGATCAGTCCCCCGATGTCACCTCGTCGCCGCAGCCTGTCGAGCCGGCCGTGCGCACGACCAATGTGCCGTTCCCGCTGCAGAACGCCGCATACACCGTGCAGTGGTTTGTCTTCGGCCTCTTCGTGTGGTTCATGTGGTGGCTCTGGCTGCGTCGTGCACCGCGCGAAGATGCGGCGGCACCAACTGCGGATAGCCTGGAAGCATGAAGGGCCTGTCGGGAGCACTGCTGCGCTACCGCATCATGGCGTGGGTGACCGGCGTTCTCTTGGCGTTCATGTGCGTCTTCGGGCTGCCGGCGAAGTACGCCTTCGGCCTCACCGACGGCGGCTTCATCGGCGCCGTCTACTCCATCGGCTGGGTGGCCCACGGCTGGCTCTACATCCTCTACGTCGCGGCTGGTCTCGACATCTGCTTCCGCATGCGCTTCAGCGTGCTGCGCACTCTCGCCGTCTTGCTGGCAGGCACGATTCCCTTCGCCTCCTTCTTTGCCGACCACTACGTCGCGAAGTCGGTGCACGCGCGCGAGGCGGAGATCGCTGCCCTTACGGCGTAGCCACGGGTTCGCGGGCGCGATCGGGTCGCGTCGCCAGGTATGACCCCAGCAGCACCAGCGGGAAGCCAAGGATCAGGCCCAGGGTGACGGGCTCGGACAGCACGATGACACCGAGGATCACCGCCACCGCGGGGTTCAAGAAGGTGATGACCGTCATGCGCGACGGGCCGACCTCCTTGACGAGCGCGAAGAAGATCAGGAACGCGATCGCCGTGCACAGGATTCCCAGGATGACGATGGACCACCAGGCCTCCGCGGGTACGGCGGTCGTCGGGCGCTGCACCCAGGCGATTGGCGCGTAGAGGAGGGCATTGAAGCCCAGGGCCAGGGAGATCACGGCCAGGCTCGGCGCGTTCGCTAGTTTGGTCGAGATCACGATGGGTCCCAGTGCGTAGCCGAGCACGGTCAGCGCCGCCGCCCCGACGGCCCACAACTGGTCGCCCGCGACGTCGAGTCCGACGAGCACGGCGACTCCGCCGAAGCCAATGGCCAGGCCGAGGATGCGCCGCCAGCCAAGATGCCTGTCAAGGCCGAGGGAGCGGGCCAGGATCGCGGCAACGATGGGCACGACGGCGATGAGCAGCGCCGTGGTCGAACTCGTCAGCGCGGTCTCTGCGTAGCCCAGGAGAAGAAAAGGACCGGTGATCTCGACGAGGCCGAAGAGCGCGATCCACGGCAGGTGCGGCCGAATGCCGCGGAATTCCCCGCGGGCCGCGGCGATCGGGAGGAGGAGTAGAGCCGCAAGCCCGACTCGCAGCGCGACCATCACCGAGGGCTCGACGCTCATCACGGCCACTCGAATGAAGAGGTAGGGCGTGCCCCAGATGATGGAAAGAGCAGCGAAGAGGATCAGGCCGCGTCGAGACATGCGCTGCCTAGAAGTTGGGGGTGGGCGAGGTGAACGTGCCGATGGCGATCAGGATCAGCAGCAGCGCGCTGACCGCCAGGCCGATGTAGCCGGTGATGAGCCCGGTGATGGCCATGGCTCGGCCGGGCAGCAGTTCGCGGTTGATGCGGGCTAGGGCCAGGTATCCGAAGACGATGGCCAGGATGGGCAGGACGGGGAAGAACGCCAGGCAAATGGCCAGCACGAGCCCTGCTACGCCCGTTGCCATGGATGCGATGGCGAAGCCGGGGGTCTTGAGTGGTGTGGCAAACGTCACCGGAAGCTGCGGCGGATATGTCACGCGGCCACGCTACTGCAGTTCACGACTCGTCTGGCATGCGCCACTCGACCGTGCGCGCGCATTCGCGCAGGCCCCGAGCACGATAGTTGGGGAGGGCGGCGGGACCATCGAGATCGCAGGTGTGCACCCACACGCGCCTCGTGAGTGGCAGCTCCCACGCGCGTTCGATGGCGCGCGCCAGGAGCCAGCCACCGAGGCCTTTGCCGATTGCCCATGGCAGCAGTCCGAAGTAGGCGACCTCGACGTCGCCGTCGACCTGTTGCTCAAGCTCGGCATAGCCCGCCTCAGCACCGTCGTATCGGCATACGAGCAGGTGGTGCTCGGGACGATCGACCCAGCCGCGCCACTGCTCGGGCGTCCAGTCGAGGCGGTCGACCCACGCCCAGTCGGCGCCGACGCGGCGGTAGAACGACTCGGAGAGGTCGGCC
>JBJTIQ010000305.1:0-2636 GCA_046095085.1 Actinomycetota bacterium
TCTTCGGCGAGGGCGAGGCGGGCAAGGCGGGCCAGATGCGCGACCTCCGCGCGGGTGATCGCGGACATGGCAATCATCCTAGGGAGGCGCCCCCTGTCGCTTCCCGCTGGTGGCTCGTGCCGTGAAGCAGCGCCGAATCGCCGGTCAGGAAGCGGTGCCGAGCACGCCGTGCTTGGGCATCTGCGGAAGGCGCCCGAGGCCCCGGCGGTAGAGCACGAGGAGCACGATCGCGAGGAGCGGCTGCAGGATGTCGCTCGGGATCGCCCAGGTGTTGGCCGGGGCATCATTGCCATCGCCGAAGTACTGCATGACGTGGCCGATGGCATCCCCGCCGTAGGAAATGGCCAGGGCGACGACGGCCGCCGTCAGCCATCGGTCGCGGAACCAGAAGCATGCGATGCCCAGGACCGACAGGGTCAGGTCGCCGAAGCCCACCTCCCACTGGAACATGCTGGGGGCGTACCCAATCTGCTCGGCAGTCTGCGCTGACATCGGGCCGATGTGGGCGAAGACGCCGACCAGGCCCCACGCACTCATCCACACCATCAGCCAGAGCAGGGCGATCTCGACGAAGCGGGCCGCGGTGCGACGGTCGGCGTGGCGGTCGACCATGACATTGATCGCAACCCCGATGACCAGGACGATCCACGGGACGATGAAGAAGACCATGCGAGCCTCACTTCGCGCGGTCAGCGATGCCCGACAGGGGCACCCAAGGTGACCCTCACCCTGTGGGCAACCTCCCACCCCGAGTCGACGCCGTCAATCCCCTCGTTGCGAAGGACAGGCAGTTACGCCAACGCGGCTTCCGGTCCCTGGCTCAGCAGCACATCGAAGCGTTCAGCGGGGATGATCGGCACCCCGAGCTCAGCGGCCTTGTCCGCCTTGCTGCCCGCCCCCTCTCCGACGACGACGTAATCGGTCTTCTTCGACACCGATCCGGCGGCCTTCGCCCCCAGGTCGGTCAGCGCCTGGGTTGCACCGTCGCGCGAGTAGCCGGGCACCGACCCGGTCACGACGATGGTGAGGCCGGCCAGCGGCTGCGGGCCCACCTCGACCGGCTCGTCGGCCATGCGTACGCCGGCGGCCTTCCACTTGTCGACCACCTCGCGGTGCCAGTCCTCGGCGAACCACTCCTCCAGCGCCTCCGCGATGACGGCACCGACACCCTCGACCTCCGCGAGCTGCTCGGGCGTCGCGGCGGCAATGGCATCGATGCTGCCGAACGCGCGGGCTAGTTCCTGGGCGGCCGTCGGACCGACGTGGCGAATGGACAGCGCGACGAGCGCCCGCCAGAGCGGGCGATCCTTGGCGATCTCGATCTGCTCGAGCATGCGCTTGGCGTTCTCCGACAGCTGCGGGCCGTCCTCGCCCTTGCCCGGCTCACGCGTGAAGAAGGGGCAGCGCAGTAGGTCATCGGGGGTGAGCGCGAAGATGTCCCCCTCGTCCTGCACGAGCCCGCACTCGAGGAGGGCAATGGCCGCCTTGTAGCCCAGGCCCTCGATGTCCATGGCACCGCGCGACGCCACGTGGAAGACGCGCTCGCGCAACTGGGCGGGGCACGAGCGGGTGTTGGGGCACCGGATGTCGACATCGCCCTCCTTCTCGGACCCGAGAAGGGTGGCGCACTCCGGGCAGTGCGTCGGCATGACGAACGCGCGCTCGTCTCCGGTGCGCTCCTCGATGACCGGCCCGAGCACCTCGGGGATGACGTCGCCAGCCTTGCGCAGGAAGACCATGTCGCCGATGAGCACGCCCTTGCGCACGACCTCATCGGCGTTGTGCAGTGTGGCCATCGACACCGTCGAGCCGGCCACCTGTGCCGGCTCCATCACGGCGAACGGCGTGACTCGCCCGGTGCGTCCGACGTTGACCATGATGTCGAGAAGGCGGGTGCGGACTACCTCGGGCGGGTACTTGTAGGCGATGGCCCACCTCGGTGCGCGCGAGGTCGCGCCGAGCTGCGCTTGCAGGGCCAGGTCGTAGACCTTGAGCACGACACCGTCGATCTCGTGCTCGACGTCGTGCCGATGCTCGCCGTAGTGGTCGATGTATTCCTGTGCGCCGCGCAAGTCGTCGACGACGCGCACGCGATCACTGGTCGGCAGGCCGAGCTTCGCCAGCACGGCGTAGGCAGCGCTCTGGCTGTCGAAGCTCACACCCTCGTGGGCGCCGATGCCGTGAACGACGAGCCGCAGTGCGACCAACCGCGATGTCGCGAGGTCGAGCTCGCCCTTGAGCCGCTCGATGCGCGCCTTCTCCCGCTCGGAGCCGCGAGACTTGGCCTCGACCTCGGCGAGCTCGGTCTGTCGCTTGTCGACGCGCTGGCGCAGCGTGCCTGCAGCGGCGTTGCGGGGATTGGAGAAGGGCGAGCCGCCGGCCGCCAGCTGCTCGGCGTTGACTCGCTCGAAGTCCGCCACCGGGAAGTAGATCTCGCCGCGCACTTCGAGCAGTGCCGGCGGATTGGCGCCGGTCAGATTGACCGGGATCGCGGGGATGAACGTGGCGTTGTAGGTGACGTCCTCGCCCACGCGGCCGTCGCCGCGCGTGGCCACCGACCGCAGGCGGCCGCGCTCGTAGACGAGGTCGACGGCGAGGCCATCGACCTTGAGCTCGCACAGCAGCGGGGGCACGCG
>JBJTIQ010000306.1:0-4440 GCA_046095085.1 Actinomycetota bacterium
GAAGTACTCGTGCTTGGCCGACAGGTCGTATTGGGGTGCGGCCAGGTAGCCGGCCCAGTGCACCCACAGTCCGCTTTCGTTGAGCTCGGCCAGCCGGGGATAGAACGGCGTCTTCTTGATCATGGGCGTCCTCGTCGATGGGGTCGACGACGCCGGGGAATGGGGGGCATCGCCCGGCGCCGTCGACCCCCGCAGCCTAGAGCCCTATTGGACATATGCGCAATGGGGATTACCGTGCTGCCATGGCCCGAATGACCCCGCAGCAGCGCCGCGAGGCCATCGTTGCGGCGACCGTGACCGTCATGGAGAGGAGGGGCATCGCTGCGACAACCGTGCGTGATGTCGCCGCTGAGCTCGGGACGTCGAGCGGACTCATCCACCACTACGTCGACTCGATGGACGACCTGCTCGCCGAGGCATTCGCTCGAGCGGCGGGGGATGATCTCGAGCGCACACGGGTCGCGGTCGAGTCGGGCGTGGATCCGATCCAACGGCTGACCCTCTTCTTTGCCACCTACGCGCGGGCCGAGGATGACATCGGCATGCAGTTGTGGCTCGACGGCTGGGCAGAGGCGGCGCGTCGACCGGCATTGCAAAAGACGTCGCGCCATCTCAATGAGGAGTGGCACGCCCTGCTTGCGGCCATCATTCGAGACGGCGTGGCCATGGGAGTCATGTGGTGCGATGACGTGGATGGGTCGGCTTGGCGGATCCTGTCGCTGCTCGACGGGCTGACGCTCCAGGTAGTTGCCCACGGCGCGGTCCTGTCGATGGCCCAGGTGGATGCCTGGTCGCGGGCAGGTGCGGAGCGCGAACTCGGACTGGCGCCGGGCGTGCTGGCGGGCGACGGGGTGGGGATGACCAGGGATCGGGCCTACCCCTAGCCTGCCCCTGTGAGCCAGGAGTCGGACACGGGCATGACCGCGCTGACCAGCGTCTCCTCCGTGGGTGCTGTCATACGCGCGTATCGAAAGGCCTCCGGGCTGAGCCAGAAGGACCTCGCCCGACTGGGCGGGGTGTCGCGAGCGACTCTCAACTATCTCGAGAGCGGGCGGGACGACCTAGATGTCGGTGCGGCCAAACTCCTCGCGGTCATGTCGGCGCTCGGAGTGCCGTTGGGCATCCCGAGCACGGTGGATCGTCCGCGCGATGAGGACCTTCTCTCCTACGCGCTGCGGGGTTTGGGCAAGGGGAAGAAGCGCTTGGCCGAGGGCTCCCTGATCGAGGCCCTCGCCTCGGGCCGGGTCCCGCCGGGCACTGAGCAGTCGCTCGGTGCCTTCCTCGAGTCGGCCGCCCCGGGGGTGGGACTGGCGGCTATCCGACTCGCCGCTGCCCGATCCGGGAACCCACCGAAGGAGATCGCCAAGAACGCCCGGGCCCTCGTGAAGACCCTGCACATCAGCAGCCCGGAGTGGCTGCGGGCCACCTGATGTCGCCAGGACGTGACCTTTCCGTGACCTAATGTCGACCAGACTCGACAGAAGGCCTGAGAAATGTCGAATGTGTTTGACATCTGAGAAGGACGCCCCTACCTTTGAGGCATGTTCGCCACTCGAATGCGCCGCCTGCTGACATCAGTGTCGCGCCAGATAGACGTGTGGCCCGACACCCTCGTGATCCGCGCCTGGGAGGGCCTGGAGACGCCCGAGCCCGCCCAGCGTCCGCGCGCCTGAACCCCAGGTCGGGTGGCATCACCCGGCCACCCTCTACTCGACCGGCCCGCCGCCCTTCAGATGCGGGTGCATCGGCTCGGGACCGTCGTCGAGTTCGCTCTCTGGCAGGATCTCCTTCTCCACGTCTGAGGCGTGAATCGTGTGGGTCATCGCCCAGACGGCCCACACAGCGAACGACACCACCACACCTCCGACAGCAATCCAGGCGAGCACGGTGGGCAGGCGCGTCAGGTAGTACATGCCGAATGCCATCGCGGCCGACATGGGAATCGTGACGACCCACGCCAACACCATCTCCCCGACCACTCTCCAGTTGGCGCCCTTGCCCGACCCGATGCCAGCTCCTACGACGGATGAGGCAGCGGCATGTGTCGTCGAGATGGGGGCTCCTACCGAAGTCGCTCCGAAAATCGCGGTGATGGCGCCAATGTTGGCTGCCAACCCGGTATTCGCGTAGAGCGTCGTGATGCGCAAGCCCATGGTCTCGATGATCTTCCAGCCTCCCCAGAGGGTGCCCAGCGCGATGGCTCCATAGGCAGACAGTGCCACCCACTCAGGCACCACCACGCTCTTGCCGGACTCGTCCATTGTCGTGTAGCCCGCGCCCAGAAGAAGGGCGGCGATGACGCCCATGGTTTTTTGGGCGTCGTTGGCGCCGTGGCCGAAGGAGAGGGCGGCCGCGGAAACCACCTGAGCGCCCTTGAAGACCGGATGATTGTCGTGCCACCTCGTCACCCTCTGCACGAGGTAGATCAGGTAGACCGCTAGGAAGGCCACGGTAAGAGCCACGGCGGGTGAGGCGATGATGCCGATGGCAGCTTTGCTCACGCTGCCCCAGTCGATCGCGGCGATGCCACCGGCCGCGAGGCCTGCCCCGACAAGGCCGCCGATGATGGCGTGGCTCGATGACGAAGGCATCCCGACGTTCCAGGTGATGTAGTTCCAGGCAACTGCCGCAAAGAGCGCGGAGAAGATGACGGCGACTCCGACGAAGTCACCCTTGACCGTCTTCGCGACCGTGTTGGCCACTGCTGTGCCGACGACGAAGTAGGCGATGAAGTTGAAGAAGGCGGAGAAGGCCGGGGCCCACTTGGCGGGGAGCGCACGGGTCGCGACCACCGTGGATACGGCGTTTGCCGCGTCATGGAACCCGTTGGTGAAGTCGAAGATCAATGCCAGCGCAACGACCAGGATGATCGCGACCAGCACGAAATCCACGTGATCATCCGATCGTCGAAGGTGCCTGAAGCCGGCCCCCGGTGGGGATAGGTCAGCCCCGAAGCGCTACCTGCCGTGCACGCGAGATTGTGGTCCAGGGGGTCGGCCAGGGTTCGGACCCGCCCCGGCTGTTCACCTGCTGTTCACTTTCCCGGAGGCGGTGTTGACTGCCCCTACGGAGGTCGGGCTCATCATCGCCATCGGGCTCGCCGTGGCCTTTGCCCTGACCAACGGCTTCCATGACGCGTCCAATGCGATCGCGACCCTGGTGGCGACCCGGGGGGCCACGCCCGGTCAGGCCGTGGCCCTGTCGGCGGTCTTCAACATGGCGGGGGCGGTCCTGCTCGGCACCGCCGTGGCCGACACCATCGGCGGGATCGTCACCGTGCCCGATGCCCAGATCCGCCCTGCTCGCTGAGGGTGTGCAGCACCTCAAGGCAGCGTTTGCCCAACTGGATGGCGCGAAAGACCGTCAGGGGCGGGCGACAGAGGAGGCCGACGCTGCCGTGAAGTCCCAACGCCAACTGGAGCGCGTGTATCGGCAGGCGATGAGCGAACTCCTCGATGTCACCGATGTGCGAGCGGTCCTGGGCAGTCGAGAGCTCCACCGCCGCATGACCACGATGTCGGACGACATCGTCTCGTTGCTGACCGTGTGTGGTACTCCCGCGTCAAGGAGTCCTGAGAGGCGATCCCGCAGTCGGTGGAGGCCGCCGTCACGCTCGCGTCGCCGCCCTAGCGCTCGTGGGGTCGCAGTCGCAGGCCCGCGGCATACAGAGCCGTGACGATCTCACGACTCGTCACGGCCATCGCACCCTCCTCGATGGCGACCCCGCGTGCCTCCTCGGGGATGTCGTAGTGGTCGCCCTGGAATGCGCGCTTGGGAATGCCGATCCGCTCGGCGAATGCGTGGAGTTCATGCAGTGATGTGTCGCTGACCAGGTGACACCACAGGCGGCCGCGCCAGTGCCAGTGTGCTTCGTCAAGGAGCAGGGTCACGGCAGGAGGCTAGGGCCTGGGCAGCGACGCCCAGCAGAGGGCGCCGAGATAGACGCGTACGACGATGTTGACCCACAGCAGCAGGGCGAAGACCAAGACGATGCCGCCCGAGACGTTTGGATTGATGAGGGATCCCACGTAGGTGTAGAGCAGGAGGAAGTTGCAGCCGACCGTCACGGCGCCGATGACAAGACCGGCAACCACGGCCCGCCCCCACAGGTGGCCCGTCGTCTGCCGAACCACCAGCATCGTGACCCCGAACACGAGCAACAGGCTCAGGGCGATGGCCAGGCCCTTGCCCGCGTTGACGAGCGCCGGGTCGAGTTCGCGACCCAGGAGCACGGACCACGCTCGCCGTCGAAGCGACGTGGCGAGCGTCAGCAACCACGTGGTGAGGACGATGGCCGGCAGTGCGATGGCGATCGCCAGCGTCTGCCAAGACCGCCAGCGCGGCCTATCGCCGTCGTCGCCCCGGAGGGCAAGGGCGGTGCCGGTACGCAGTGCGTGACTGGTCCACAGCGCCGAAACGATCAGCGTCACGATGCCGACG
>JBJTIQ010000307.1:0-3142 GCA_046095085.1 Actinomycetota bacterium
ACTCCGGCCAGGATCGTGGGCAGCACCAGCGCCGAACTTCCGCCGGACGCGTCGACGACGACGGTGAGGTCAGCCGACGAGACTCCGTCGAGAGGCACCTTGGCCCGCAGGGTCGTTGCGTAGTGGTCCAGCGCCTGGTCGGGCAGGACGAGGTCGCCGACTTCGCCGGGGAAGGGCCGACGGAACTCGCGGCGATCGAGAATGCGCTCCAAGCGCTTGGCCTGGCTCTCGGAGATATCACCGCCATCGGCGTCGAGGATGACGATGTCGATGCGCTCGGGCCGTCCGGCAGATGCCCGCACCATGACGCCAGCGGAGGCATGGTGCGCGATGTCGTGGCGAAGGACCGGCGCTGGTACGACGCGATGATCGCGAACGTCCAGACCGGACGCGGTGAAGGCGCCGACGAGCAGACCCGCATAGGCCCGCGCGGTCCTCGAGTGGTCGCGCCCCACCGCGATCGCGCCATCCTTCGGCAGCGTGCTGGCCAGGGCGGACGCCAGGCGCACCGCCGTGTCGGGGGTGATATCGACCGAAACCGTCCCGCAGATGCCACCGGCGCTCACCCGCCGCCGCTGGCCCTGGGCCTCCCAGACGACTGAGCCGTGCACGATGGCTCCGGCCTCGATCGTCCGGCCCGGGTAGACCAAACTGCCCGGAGCGACATCGACCTCCTGTTCGAGCGAGCACTCGTCCGCGACAACCGCCGCCTCTCCGACACGCGAGCCCGCACCAAGCTCAACCGACCGTCCTATGACGCAACCGCGCAGGTTGGAGTCGACGCCCGCAAAGACACCGTCCAGCAGGACCGCGCGCTCTACGACCGATCCCCGGCGAATGACCGCGTTGGCACCGATCACCGAATGAGGAAGCACCGAGGCTCCAGCCTCGACCGCCGAGTGCGAGCCGAGATAGACGGGGCCGACGATGGTGGCACCCGCGTCGATGCTCACGCCGTCGCCAACCCATACTCCAGGGCTCACTTCGGAACCCGGAATCGTCAACTGGACCTTGCGCTCCAAGACGTCGATCTGGACGCGACGGTAGGCGGCGATGTCACCGACGTCTTCCCAGTAGCCGCCGCTCACGAAGGCACCGACGTGGAGTCCCTGGGCGAGCAAGCGAGGCAGCACATCCGAGGACCAGTCCTGTGGCCCATCGTCCGGGATCATCCGCACGACCTGAGGCGAAACGGCGTAGATCCCGGTGCTCACCGCATCGGTGAACACCTCTCCCCAGGCCGGCTTCTCGGCGAAGCGCCGCACGCGTCCATCCGGGTCGACGTCCACCACCCCGAACTCCCGGGGGTCGTCTCGCCGAGCCAGGCAAATGCTGAGCAGTGCCCCGGTCTCGCGGTGTCGAGCCATGAAGGCACTCAGGTCGATATCCGTGACGGCATCTCCGGACAGGACGAGGAAATCGTCATCGAACTCGGCTGCCGCGGCTCGCACGCCGCCCGCTGTGCCGAGGGGTCGGTGCTCGGTGGCGTAGGCAAGATCAAGACCCAGGTCGGAGCCGTCGCCGAGGTATGCGCGGATCAGGGTCGCGAGATGCTGGACGGTAAGGGTGGCGTCGGTGACGCCGTGTGACTGTGCGAGGCGAAGGACGTGGCCGAGCATGGGCTCTCCCACCACCGGCAGGAGGGGCTTGGGGACCGAGGTGGTGAGCGGACGCAGCCGGCTGCCGAGGCCGCCGGCCATCACCACCGCTCTCATCGCTACCTCCCGGCGCGCAGGACCCTCCGGGCCTGGTCGACGTAGAGCACCGCCGCGTACCAGTAGAGCGCAGTGCCCCAGATGACGAAAGCCCACCCCAGGGCGCCCAGCACCTGCTCCCAGTCGGCGGTCCCGGCCCCCACGAGGACAAAGGGGAAGCCCCAGAAGAGTGCGAAAGTTGCCGCCTTGCCCAGATAGTGCACCGGAAGCGTGGTCAACCCGTGCCTGCGCAGGGCTGGCACAAGAGACAGCAGGACGAGTTCGCGCAGCACCAGGAGGCCGACGAGCCACCAGGGAATGAGCGAGCGCAGGGCGAGGCCTATGAGTGTTGCAGCAATCGTCAGGCGGTCGACGAGTGGATCAAGGATCTGCCCCAGCCGCGTGATCTGGCCGGTGCGGCGGGCGATGACCCCATCGAGGTAGTCCGTGATGCCCGAGACCGCGAGCACGAAGACACCCCAGAGATCTGCCTGAGCGCCGAGGACCAGCCAGAGGAAGACGGGGATGAGGAGCAATCGCAGGACACTCAACGCGTTGGGCACGGTGACGATCCGGTCGTCGGGGGCGTCGCTCACGCGTGACGACCCTGGGGCCGTGGACCCGCCACCAGCGATGCACCCAGAAGGACGAGGAGCAGTCCCCCGAGTCCAGCCGCGGTCGCGGTGACGGCCGCGGACTGCAGCATCCGGGGTGCGTGGGCAACGCGATACTCGAGCCGAAGATCAGCTTGGACGCCGGGCGATGCATCCGGATGCATGATGACCAGGGCGTGACCGTCCAGTGAGCCGGCATCGATTTCGGCCGGGCTGCCGACGGCCTTGCTCGTCCAGTCGAGTGCCGCATCCGGTAGGGCGGGCGTGGAGCCTCCCGCCACGTCGACGATGCCCCATGCCCCACCGTCGGGGCGCGCGGCAACCGCGTAGGGCGTGCCGTCGAGGTAGGCGTCGACGGCACCGGAGGGTGCGATGCCCAGGAAGACGTCGCCCGACTTGTCGGGTCGGGCAGCGAGGAGGACGAAGTCCCCTTCGGCCACGATGAGTGCATCAATATCGATTCCCGCCGCCGTCATGGCGCCCTCGAGCCGGCCGGGCAGTCCATCTGCCGAGACCGAGGGTGCTACGCCGTTGATGACTATGGCGGCCGTCGGCGGCGCTGCGCCTACAGTGCCGAGGGACTCGCCCAGGACGCCTGCTCGGCCGACCACCGCGTGAAGCGCGATGGCAGAACCCGCCGCTGCCACGCCGGCTGCAATGGCGAGGGTGCCGATCACCAGGGCAATGACGCCCACGGTCATGCGCAACCAAGACCGGCCGGTCATGCCCCAGTCTTAGCGGCTGCGGTCATGATTCCCAAGCACATCTCGTCGGTGGTGCCGTCGCCCCACACGATGTAGCGAGGCTCGGTCTCCTGAAGGGCCGGCAGTAGCT
>JBJTIQ010000308.1:0-19285 GCA_046095085.1 Actinomycetota bacterium
ACGACGAAGTGGCTCCTGCGCCGCGCCTTCCGCGGTCGCGTGCCCCAGGCCACCGAGGCGCGCGACAAACTCGGCTTCCCCACTCCGTTCCGGCACTGGCTCCGCGACGACCCCGTCGCTGTGATGGCACCCATACGCCGAAGCGGTTTCCTTCGCGAGATCCTCGACATGGAGGCGGTCGAGGACCTCGCGGCCGCGCACGCCGCCGGCACCGCCGACAACTCGCGCCGCATATTCGTGCTGCTGATGCTCGCCCTGTGGCACGAGGCTTTCTTCGCACCCGACGGCGCAGATTCCTAGACGTCTTCTCGGTCTGCGGCTCGATCCGACGAGGCCAACTGCCAGGGCACGCTGACGACCATGATGCCGGGCGTGAAGAGCAGCCGGGTCTTCAAGCGCAGCGCCGACTGGTTGTGCAACAGCTGCTCCCACCAGTGGCCCACGACGTATTCGGGGACGTAGACCGTCACGAGATCGCGCGGGCTGTCGCGACGCAAGCCCTTCACGTAGTCGAGGATCGGGCGGGTGATCTCGCGATACGGCGAATCCAGGATGCGCAGGGTCACCGGTATCTCGCGGCGCTCCCAGTCACGCTGGAGGGCCTGGGTGTCCTCGCGATCGACGTTGACGGTGATGGCCTCGAGGGTGTCGTGCCGAGTGGCCCGGGCATAGGCGAGCGCACGGAGTGTCGGCTTGTGCAGCTTAGAAACCAGGACGATTCCGTGCACGCGCGACGGAAGCGTGACGCTTTCCGTATCGCCGACGATGAGCTCTTCACGAACGCGTTCGTAGTGTCGATGAATCGCCTGCATGAAGACGAAGATGACAGGCATAGCCACGACAACGATCCAGGCGCCCTGCAGGAACTTCGTGGCCAGGACGATGACGAGCACCGCGCCCGTCATCACGAAGCCGACTCCATTGATCACCCGGGAGCGCTTCATCTGCCGGCGCTCGGTCGGGTCAGCCACGGCCCGAAGCTCCCGATTCCAGTGCCGCAGCATCCCAACCTGGCTCAGGGTGAACGAGACGAAGACGCCGACGATATAGAGCTGGATGAGAGACGACACGTCGGCCTGGAAGACAACGATGAGGATGACGGCGAAGATGGCCAGAGCGACAATGCCGTTGCTGTATGACAGGCGATCGCCTCTGGTGTGCAACTGCCGCGGCAGGTAGCCATCGCGCGCGAGGATTGATCCGAGCACCGGGAATCCGTTGTAGGCAGTGTTTGCGGCCAGCGCGAGGATGAGAGCCGTGGCGAGGGAGATCGCTACGACGGCTAGGTCGAGGGAGCCGAAGACCGCCTGCGCCACCTGGATGATCACGGTCTTTTGATCCTGGCCCGCGGGCAGCCCGATGAGGTCGGCATCGTCATTGGTGACCTTGACGCCGGTGCTCAGTGCCAGCCACGTGATGGCGGCGAACATGCTCATGGATATCAGGCCGAGCAGCAGCAAAGTGGTGGCAGCGTTCTTGGACTTGGGCTTGCGAAACGCCGGCACGCCATTGGCGATGGCCTCGATGCCGGTCAGCGCCGTCGTACCCGAGGAGAAGGCACGCGCGACCAGGAAGACGAGGGCGAAACCCGCGAAGGCGTCGACAGGGACGACCTCCCAGTTGGCGCTCTCGGCCTGCAGCTGCGCTCCGCCCGCCATGCGCACGATCGCGACGATCACCATCGACGCGATGGCCAGCATGAACGCGTACGTCGGGATGGCGAAGACGAGGCCGGACTCGCGAATCCCGCGGAGATTGACCACGGTGATGAGGGCCACGAAGCCCACGGCCCACCATGCCGCGTGATCGTTGATCAGGGGAAAGACCGAGCCGAGGTTGGCCACGGCCGACGAGATGGACACCGCGACAGTGAGGGTGTAGTCGACGAGGAGCGCGCTGGCTACGAAGACCCCCCAGCGAGGCCCGAGATTGGCCGTGACCACCTCGTAGTCGCCGCCGCCGCCGGGATAGGCCCGCACATTCTGGCGATAGGAGGCAACCACGACGAAGAACATCACGATCACCGCACCGGCGACCCACGGGCCGAAGGCGTAGAGACTGAATCCTCCCAGCGCCAGGACGACCAGGATCTCCTGGGTGGCATAGGCGTTGGAGGACAGGGCATCGCTGGCGAAGACCGGAAGCGCGATGCGCTTGGGGAGCAACGTGCTCTCGAGCCGGTCGCTGCGCAGGGCCCGACCGACGAAGAACCGCTTGACGGTGTCCACCACAGGCACGTCGGGCAATGCTACGGCTCCGGCGCCCGACACCCGCGTACCGACCCGTCGCCAGGGGCGCCCGGGCGTGTAGCGTCCAGCCGTGCACTTGGTGATCATGGGGTGCGGCCGGGTCGGCTCCCTCCTCGCGCATCGCCTCGATGAGGCCGGCCACTCCGTGGCCGTGGTCGATCAGGATCCGGGCGCCTTTCGGCGCCTCGGCGACGAATTCGGCGGTGTCACGGTCAAGGGCATCGGCTTCGATCGCGAGACCCTCGAACGCGCCGGCATCCAGAAGGCGCATGGCTTCGCCGCGGTGAGCAGCGGTGACAACACCAACATCCTGGCCGCGCGTGTGGCTCGCGAGACATACGGAGTCGAGCACGTTGTCGCTCGCATCTACGACCCGCGGCGCGCCGAGGTCTACCAGCGACTCGGCATCCCCACAGTGGCCACCGTGTCGTGGACCGCAGGGCAGATCCTGCGCGGCCTGCTCCCCCAGGGAACGCTCGAGGAATACCGGGACCCCAGCGGCTCGGTCATCCTCAGCGCGATGGTCGTCGACGATTCGTGGTTCGGTGACCGCGTGCTCGACATCGAGCAGCTCACCGGCGCTCGAGTCGCGTTCATCACGCGCCTTGGGATGGGCATGGTCCCGGGTCGCGACACGATGCTGCAGACCGGCGACGTCGTCCATGTCCTGTGCTCCGCTGGGCAGCGTGACGAGATCGCCGATGCGCTCGGCGCCCCTCGCTCCCTGGCCGAAGAGCGAGCACAGCCATGAGGGTCGCCATCGCAGGTGCGGGCAAGGTGGGCCGGTCCATTGCGCGTGAACTCCTGGGGTTCGGGCACGAGGTTCTTCTCATCGACCGCGACCCCGAACTCGCGCGGCCGGGGGTCGTCGAAGGTGCCGACGTCCTCCTGGCGGATGCGTGCGAACTGGCCGCCCTAGAGCACGCGGACCTGCCGCGTTGCCAGGTGGTCATCGCGGCAACGGGCGATGACAAGGTCAATCTCGTGGTCTCGCTCCTGGCCAAGACCGAGTTCGGCGTGCCACGCATCGTCGCGCGAGTCAACCATCCCAAGAATGAATGGATGTTCGACGAGTCGTGGGGCGTCGATGTCGCCGTCTCGACGCCGCGCATGCTGTCGGCGCTCGTCGAGGAGGCAGTGAGCGTGGGTGACCTCGTGCGCCTGTTCACCTTCCGGCAGGGTCAGGCCGAGTTGGTCGAGATCACGCTGTCCGCAGACTCGCCTGCCGTCGCCCAGCGGGTCGGATCAATGCAGTGGCCCCCGGATACGGCACTGGTGGCGATAGTCAGGGGCCCGCGCGTGATCGCGCCAACCGCCGACGACCCGCTGGAGTCAGGCGACGACTTGCTTTTCGTCTGCGACCCCTCTCAAGAGCCAGCGCTGCAGTCCCTCATTGGTCATCGCTAGCGCCGCTGCCCTCGGCCCGCCGGGCCGCGAATGTCGGTCGCAGTACGAGGTAGGTGAAGTAGCCCGCCGCGATGAACAGCGGCACCCCCATCACGACCTTGGCGACGCCAAGGGGGCCGACCCACCCCGCGAGGTAGAGCGGGAACTGGACGGCGATGCGCAGAGCGAAGAGGCCCACCCAGATCCATGATGCGGCCGCGTAGGCCTGGCGCAGGTCCGAGTCGGTACGCCACGAAACGCCGCGACCAGTCAGGAATCCGACGATGACCCCGACAAGGGGCCAGCCGATGAGGATCGAGATCAAGAACGCCACACCGTAGGCAAGGTTCTGCAGCAACCCGGGGATGAAGTAGCCCTCGCCCGTGCCGGTCCGGGAGGCGACGAAGGCGGAGATGCCCACGCCGATCAGGCCGGCGATGATCTGCTGCAGGCCCTCGCGGCGAAGAAGACGCCACAGGGCGATCGCGACCGCGCCGCCTATGGCAACCCACAGGGCGGTAGAGAGGTTGCTGCCGGTCGCCACGTAGACGATGACGAAGAGGATGGTCGGCAAGCCCGAGTCGATGATGCCGCGCCAGCCGCCCAGCGCCTTGGACAGGAGTACGCGCTCCTCCTCGACCTCCTGGGCCGTCTCCGGGATGATGAGTGGCTCGTGCGGGCGCTCGTTGCCGGGGTCATCGGCCGACTGGGTCATTCAGCACCCACGGGACGCAGCTCGTAGTCGGGATTGAAGATGATCGGGTGATTGCGCGGGCACGTGACCCGACCACGGGCCTCGATCATCCGCCCCACCTCGACCCCGGCAAGACTGCGGCGCCCGAGCCACACGAGGGTGAGGTGGCCGGTGCCGTCGAAGACCTCGGCCTCGAAGGTCGGCTGCCGCTCCTTGGGTCGAAGCGTGACGGATCGAACGGTGCCACAGACACGCACGTGCCGCCCACGCTCGCACGACGCGATGGACTCCGCGCCGCGCTCGTGGACCTGATCTGCCAGTTGATCGGCCTCGACCTGCTCCTGCGAACGCAGCAGGCCACCCAGCCATCCCATGACCACTCCTCGTCTGTGCGCGAGAGCGCGACCTCCAGGCTACCCGCGCCAAAGGACCGTCACGTGTCGGCGCGCGTTGCCTGAGCGCTATCGGGCAGTCGCAGGGGCAGCGCCTCACCCGGTGCCATGGCCGAGTCGCCTCGTACGACGACGATGTCGCGGAAGGCGCTCTCCAGTGCGGGTCCGCCCCCGGCGGTGGCCGCTGACCCCAGGAACAGCCCGCGCAGGAACCAGCGCGGACCATCGACCCCCACAAACCTTGCGGGCTGGAGCTGTCCTCCGGCCCCGGGCACCTTGGCTCGAAGCTCGACTCCAAATTCGCCGTCAGCCTCTTCGACGAGGCCCCCGGACGCGTTGATGGACGCCATCAACTGGGCCCGGACATCGCGCCAGATGCCGTTGGACCTGGGGGCCGCGAAGGCCTGCACCTGAACCGCCCCGTCCGCGGCGTTGAGGGTCACGAGGGAGACGGCACCGCTCTGCTCGTCCATCTGCACCTGCATCTGCAATCCCTCGCTGCCGCGGATGCGTAGCCCGCCGAGATAGAGTCGTCCGTCATCGTCCTCGACCTCCGCGCCGTCCCAGGGGCCCTGCGGGCGGGGACTAAGACCGGAAGCGTCGCCATCCTGCGTGGTCGAAGGGTCAGCCGTAGCCTCGGCGGCTCCTGACTGCTCCTCGCGCTCACGTCGACGCTTGATCATCTGGCCTCCCGGTCTGCGGACCCACCACGGTAGCCCCGAAGCCCCCCGTCGAACCGAACCCGCCCTTCCCCCGGTGAGATCCGGGGAGGGCATCAGCCTCGTGAATCACGGCGGTCGCCACGGGCTGGATCACCAATTGGGCGATGCGGTCGCCCCGACGCAAGGTCACCTCATTGATGGAGTCGTGATTGATAAGGCACACCTGCACCTCGCCGCGATAGCCCGCGTCGATGGTGCCCGGGGTGTTGACGATCGATAGGCCGTGTCGCACGGCCAGTCCGCTGCGCGGGTGGACGAACCCCGCGTAACCCGCGGGAATGGCAACGGCGATGCCGGTGGGCACCAGTATTCGCTCCCCCGGTTGCAAGGTCACATCGATTCGCGAGCGCAGGTCGAGGCCAGCATCTCCCGGGTGCTCGTAGCGCGGGAGGTCAAGCCCTGGATCCAGCCGCTGGATCAGGATGTCGACCCGAGATGGGGGGGTCATGGGTTTACCTCCCCCTCCCAGGTAACCCCGCTGCGACGACGCTCCTCGATGGCCTCCTGCAACTGCTCGGCGTTGCCGTGATCGAGGAAGTGCTCCAGGCCTACCTGCAGGAAGAGCGCAGCGGCCTCCACGGCAATCGGGCCGTCGGGTGAATCAAGGTGCCCTAGCGCCTCGGTGTAGACCTTGCGGCCCCGCTGACCGGTAATCCGCGACGCGATGTGCAGTGTCGTCCCCACGGGGACGGGACGGCGGTAGTCGACCTCCAGTCTCACGGTGACGACGGGCAGCCGGAGGAGACGCGTCACCACCCCCATGGCCTCATCCATCGCCGTGGCTATCACTCCCCCGTGAGCGAGACCGGGAGCACCCTGGTGGGCCTGCGTGATCTCTACGACGGTCGCGACATCCATGCCGTCACCCGCGATCGCCCGCTGATGCAGCCCGGCCGGGTGATCGGTGCCGCATCCGAAGCAGTGGCGGTAGTGGCTGACGAGCACCTCGCCGGGCGCCGGAGCTCCCGGCGCGCGCGCAGGCACTTGCGCATGATCCGGCGGCTCGGTCCCCCGCGCAGGGCGGGCTGACCGGCGCGCTGGTTCCTCGATCACCCGCCGACCCTACCCGCGCGGCAAAGGGCCCGGTCGCCTGCGACGCTGGGGGCGTGCGCGAGGACGAGGCCGACCCCTTCCCCGAGGGGCGTGACGGGACGGCGGTCCGCTACACCGAGCGCCTCTGGGCACCGCTTTGGCTCTGGCTGCTCGTGGCCGGCCTCGTCGGCCTGCTGGCCGTCGCCTACGGGGCGGCGTACGGCGTCGGTGTCGGGGCAGTCGGCATGGTGGCCGGCACACTCCTGTGCTGGATCGGCCTTGTCGTCTGGAGCCCACTGGTGCGCGTCGACGACCGGGTGCTGCGCGCCGGTCGAGCTCGCCTTCCGCTGAAGTACACGGGCGAGCCCGAACTCCTGAGCGGCGAACTCATGCGCGATGCCCTGCGTAACGGCGACGCACGCACCTTCGTGCTGAGGCGCCCCTGGACCAACCGCGGCGGCATCTGCGTGGCAGTCACCGACGACGATGATCCTCACCCGAGGTGGCTCGTCGCCTCGAAACGCCCGCAGCGCCTTGCCGACGCTGTTCGGGCTGCCCGGGCACAGCTCGGCCACGCGGATCCGGCAGAGTAGGCTCTCAGTCCGACGAAAGGGCGACCATGTCAACCGAAGAGCACGAGCATCGCGCTCATCCAGTGCTGCACATCGCAGCTCCGTTCGTCGTGCTCGGCACCACTTGGGCAGCGCGCCAGATTCTGAAGAAGGGCTACAAGTCCTTGACCGGCAATGCCGCGCCCGATCCCGAGGATCCGTCGGTCAGCTTTGGCAAGGCGCTCGCCTGGGCGCTGCTGATAGCGGGTTCAGCAACCGTGATTGAGATGGTCATCTACCGCGCCGCGAGCCGAGTCTCCCCGGCTCAGGCAGAATCAAGCTAGCGACGCAATCAGGCGCACTCGCGGCACACCGGGCCGCCCTTGCCCTCGTGGTCGAGCTGGCTGCGGTGGTGCACCAGGAAGCACACGCTGCAGGTGAACTCGTCCGCCTGTCGAGGCAGGACGCGCACCGTGAGGCTCTCATCTGATAGATCCGCCCCGGGAAGCTCGAGGGTCTCGGCAAGCTCAGCCTCGTCGACATCCACCGTCGAGGCGGCCTTGTCGGCGCGACGCGCCTTCAACTCCTCAAGGCTGTCCTCGGCAAGTTCTTCGTCGGTCTTGCGCGGAGCGTCGTAATCCGTCGCCATCGCTGCTGAATGCTCCCCAGGTCGCATGCCCGGCACCGGGCGTGTGCGGCTCCCGAGCGAGCCGCCCGGACATTGTGCCCCACCCCGCTCCCATCGGCGCCCCGGACCCCGGAGGTTCGGAGGGAATTGATCAGGAGGTGACGTGAGCATCTACGCCATCGGCGACCGGGTGCCGTCCATCGACTCCGGGGCCTTCGTCCATCCCGACGCCGTGATCATCGGCGACGTCTTGGTCGGGGCCAAGTCGTCCATCTGGCCGGGGGCCGTCCTGCGCGGCGATCACGGGGCCGTTCGCGTGGGGGCGCGTACGTCGATCCAGGACGGGGCCATCGTCCACTGCACGGCTGATCTCGACACGATGATCGGCGACGAGTGCACTATCGGCCACCTTGCTCACCTGGAGGGGTGCGTCATCGAATCCGGGAGTCTCGTCGGGTCCGGCGCCACCGTCCTGCACCGCGCGATCGTCGAGTCGGGCGCGCTCGTGGCCGCGCAGGCCCTCGTCGCACCGGGCACGGTGGTGCCGTCCGGTGCGCTCGCACGCGGCGTGCCCGCGCGCATCGTCGAGGGCGGTGCCGATGCAGAGCTCCTCGCTCACGCCACGCGTACCTATGTGCACAACGCGCACTGGTACAACGCCGAACTACGTCGGATCGACTGACTCGCTCAGCACGTCGCGGAGCGCTGCGTAGATCCCTGGCGCGGCCGCCAGCGTGATGTCACCGTCGTCGGCTGCCGATGGCATCACGCTCACGATGGCACCCGCCTCCTCGGCAATGAGGCCTCCCGCGGCGACGTCCCAGGCGTGGAGTCCGCTCTCGAAGTAGGCATCGACGTAGCCCGCACCTACCCAGGCAAGGTCGATGGACGCCGCACCGAGCCGTCGGATGTCACGGACCCGAGGCGCGATTCCCCGCAGGTCCTCGGCCTGGCGTGCGCGGCGCTCGCTCGAGTAGGCGAATCCGGTGGAGACCAGGGCCTCGGCGAGCGAGGTGCCCGCCGAAGCCCGCAAAAGACGGCGCCGCGACCCCGACTCCTCCCAGGCTCCCCCACCGCGCCGAGCGAAGTAGCGGCGGCCGAGGGCGGGCGCATCCACGACGCCTGCGACGACATCGCCCTCGCACTCGGCCGCCACGCTGATGGCCCAGATCGGCAGGCCGTAGAGGTAGTTGGTGGTGCCGTCGATGGGATCGAGCACCCATCTCACCCCGCTCGTGCCCGGCCGCTCGCCGCCTTCCTCGCCCAGGATCCCGTCGTCGGGGCGTCGATCGAGGATCATCGCCACGAGCAGTTCCTCCGTGGCGCGGTCCATCTCGGTGACGACATCGGTCGGGCTGGACTTCGTGTCGGTGATGAGGTCGTCGGGTCGCTCATGCAGCGCCAGGTCACCACCCGCGCGCGCCGCATCCAGCGCCAAGGCCATGAGTTGATCGACAAGGTCATCCGAAGGCATGCCCGAAGCCTGCCACGCGACAGGGACTAGCCTCAGGAGCCGTGCCGCTCCTGTCGCCCTACGCCCGGATCCTGCGACATCCGGGCGCGGCACGCTTCTCCGCTGCGGCGTTCATCGCGCGACTGCCCATTTCCATGGTGGGCCTGGGCATCGTCCTGCTGATCAGCGCCGTGGAAGGCCGCTACGCGATCGCCGGCCTCGTCGCGGCGGCCTACACGGTCTCGGCCGCCTTCCTCAATCCGATGGGGTCGCGACTCGTGGACCGATGGGGCCAGAGCCGCGTCGTCACCGTGCTGGTGGCCATCAACGTGTTGATGCTCCTCCTCCTCGCCTACGCCGCGACGGCCTCCTGGCCCGTCGCCCCCCTCGTCGCCTTCGCCGCTGTGGGCGGTGCGACGCAGCCGGCCACGGGTGCGCTCGTGCGGGCCCGCTGGGCCGCGGCTCTCGGCGGGCATCCCTCCCTGCGCACCGCGTTCGCGTTCGAGGGCGTGCTCGATGAGTTCATCTTCATCATCGGCCCGCCGCTGGCGACGTTCATCGCCGTGGCCATCGACTCGGCCGCGCCCCTCATCGTGTGCGCGGCACTGGTCGCCATCGGCTCTCTCCTCCTACTGCTCCAGCGCTCCACGGAGCCGCCGCCCTCGCCACGGTCGTCGGCCGCGGGCGGGTCGCTCCTGCGCATGCCGGGCGTACCCGTCGTCATCGTGGCCTTCATCGCCATCGGGTGCGTCTTTGGCAGCGTCGACGTCGTGACCGTTGCCGCAGCCGACGCGGAGGGGCGGCGCGCAGCCGCCGGAATCGTCCTGGGGGTCTATGCCTTCGGTTCGATGCTCTCCGCCCTCGTCCTGGGTTCGCGCAGTCAGTCGCGAGACGACGCCTCGCTCCCGCGGTTCCTGCTCCTGGCCACGGTCGCCCTGGCGGTGGTGACGATCCCCCTGATCTTCGTCTCCGGCCTCGTCGCCATCGGGTTCATGGTCCTGCTGGCCGGGCTGACCGTGTCTCCCGTGCTCATCACCGGCTTCACGCTGATCGAGCGCCTCGTGGCGACCACCCGCCTCACGGAGGGGCTCACCTGGGCCACGTCGGGGATCGGACTCGGGGTGGCCCTCTCCGCCGCCCTCTCCGGCTGGCTCGTCGACACCTACGGAATCCGCGCGGGCTTCGTCGTCACCGCCGTCGCCGCCCTGGTCACCCTGGCGATCACCGCCGGCGGCTACCGGGTTCTGGTACGCGGGACCCAGGCCGCCAGCCTCGGCACCACGGACGATCCCCGCCGCACCTAGCGTGCACCCCGGGGCGGTCGTATACGGTCGTCCTGGACATCGGCCCGCGGAGCCCTCCGCACGGCCCCGCTCGCGGACACGGGGAGAACGTCCTGGACACGCTCGGTCCCAAGGAGATCCAGGCGCGGATCCGCGCCGGCGCGACGCCGGACGAACTCGCGCAGGACACCGGCGTGCCCCTCGACCGCATTCTCCGCTTTTCCGGACCGCCGCTGGCCGAGCGCGCATGGACCAGCGAGCAGGCGCGCGCCGCCATCCTGCGCCGCGACGACGGTGACTCCTCGCTCGACGACGTGGTGACGATGGCCGCCGCACGCGACGGATTCGATCCCGCGTCAGTGTCGTGGGATTCATGGCGTCGCGATGATGGGCGCTGGGCCGTCGTGGCCGCGTACTCCGTCGATGGCGCCGACCGCATCGCCACCTGGGTCTTCGACCCGCGCGTGCGCAGCCTCCACGCCGACGATGAAGCGGCGCTCCGGATGTCCGGTGATGACAAGGTCGTGCCGCTGCACACCGCACGCTCCGCCGGCCGTGCGACGCTCATCGTGGCGCGCGAGGAGCCCGTTGCCGATGTCGAGGTCATCGAGGTCGTCGACATCGAGGTCGACGAGCAGGGCGGTCTCATCGAGCTCGCCGAGACGGTCGAGGTCGTCGACACCGAGCCTGCCCAGCCCAGCAAGGGCAAGAAGGGCCGGCGGGCCAGCGTGCCCAGCTGGGACGAGATTCTCTTCGGGGCCGGTCGGCCCGACGCCTGACCCGACGCCTAGCCCGGTGGCGACGCGAAGGGCAGAGGCTCGGGCGACTGGTGCTCGCGGGCCGCGCGGTCTGCGGTGATGCCGCGGCGATGGTGGAGCCGGCACAGTACCTCGTAGGCGACGATGCCGACTCCGACGTCGCCCACGACCACCTGATTGCCCTCGCGCACGATCTCACCGTCGACGGTGCGCGCCTGGTGCGTGGCCTTGCGTCCGCACCAGCACAGCGATGCCACCTGCAGGACCTCGACCCGGTCGGCAATCTCGATCAGCCGTGCCGAACCGGGGAATAGTCGCGTGCGGAAGTCCGTGGTGATGCCGAAGGCGAAGACATCGACATGGAGGTCGTCGACGATCGCGGCCAGTTGGTCGACCTGCTCGGGCGTGTAGAACTGCGCCTCGTCGCAGATGAGGTAATCGAGACGCTGCCCATGCGAGAGGGCGTCGACGACGGCCCCCTTGAAGTCGAAGTCCTCGTTGACCTCGATGGCCTCCACCTTGAGGCCCAGGCGACTCGAGAGAACGGCGGTACCCGCCCGGTCGTGCTGGGTGAACACCAGGCCGGCCCTGCCCCGCGATGCGTGGTTGTGGTCGGTCTGCAGGGCGAGCGTCGACTTGCCGCAATCCATCGTGCCGGAGAAGAAGACGAGTTCGGCCATCTCACCGGCCCCCGGACATGACGAGCAGCGGGATGTCCATCTCCTCGGGCGTCACGGACCCATGCTGCCCCCGGAGGGAGGAGACCACCGCATCGACCTGCTCGCTGCACAGGGCGAACCGGTCGCGCGCGATCGCCAGGACGTCGCCCAGCCGCTCCGCGTAGTCGGGTTCGACATCGCCCACGAGCCCCATGTCAACGATGGCCTCGCGGGACAGGACCCAGGCTCGCTCACCGAGGGTCTCGGCCCAGGTCGCCGCCACCTCGCTCGCCGCGCCCGGTCGGGCGTAGACGTGGCGCATGCGCGGCTCCCCGGCCAGTCGGCGGACGCCCTCGCTCAGCGGCCGGATGCCATCGATGTCGACGCGCTGGGCATCCGGGCAATCGACCATGCCGTGGTCGGCGGTGACCACCAATGAGGCATCCGGGCCGATCGACTCGCGCAAGCGGGAAACGAGGAGGTCGACATGGCGAAGCTCCTCGCGCCAGGCGTCCGAGTCGACGCCGTGAATGTGTCCGGTCTTGTCGAGGTCCCCCCAGTAGACATAGGTGAGCGATCGACCGGAAGCGGACCGAGATGCCTCGGCGATGCGCTCCCCCACCGAATCGGCCCCCCGGTAGTCGCCGCCGCGCAGCACGGCACGGGTCAGGCCGGACTGCGCGAAGGCACGGGGCCCGACCGACACGACGTCGACGCCGAAGGCTGAAGCGGCTTCGAGCACCGTGGCATCGGGTTGCACGGCCGTGGGATGCGGCTCGTCGTACCAGCCGAGCGGGTGGAGGATCCTGTCGATCTCCGGCAGCCAGAACGACGCACCCACCATGCCGTGCATCCCCGGGGGGCGGCCGGTGCCGAGGCTGCCGAGGCCCACCGGCGTCGTCGAGGGAAAGCAGGCGGAGACCGCGTGACCCCGTGCCGACGCGAGGACGGGCGCGAGCTCGGCGTGGGCCGCGAGCTGACGAAAGCCCAGGCCATCGACGAGGCAGACGACGATGTGTCGTGCGCCGGCGGTGCTCTCCGCGAGGCCGAGCGCGTCGATGAAGCCAGGAACCCCCAGGGCCGCCGCAGCGGAGGGCAGGACGTCGGCCAGGGTGCCGCGTGCGTAGGGCGGAGCGGTCGGACCGTCCGACGGGGGCGGCTCAGGCACGGACGTCACGCGCTAGCGCAGCCGCGCGGCCGTTGCCTCGGAGAGGGCCGCGGCGAAGTTGAGCGCCTGGGCCACGACATCAGCACCGTCGGCGGCCTCGGACACGCGCAGGGATAGGTCGTCATTGCTCGCCGTGCCGGTATAGCCGTGGTCGGCCTCGCACTCCGAATCGGAACAGCCCGCGGGCTCGAGATCGATTCGACTCACGGCCCCCCACCCGATCGTGAGGACGACCTCGCGCATCGGGCCGCCCGCTGAGTGGCGAGCGGGATTGGCCACCACGCGAGTGACGACCACGGAATCCACCCGCTCGAGGCGCACGGCCTCCGTCGACGCCGATGCGTAGGGGTCGGGTGAGGTGTCGTCAGGGCCGTTTTCGTCGGTGTGCCCCACGATGAGCCGGGTAGGCGTCAACACCAGCACGGTGACGTGACGGCGGAGCTCATCACGGTCGAAGGTAGCCTCGTGGTGCACGACGTAGGACACCAGGGGCTCGCCCGCAAGGGCCGTCTCGAGCGCGTCGGCGACGAGGGTCGGGTAGTAGCCACTTCGCTCGATGTCGGTGCGCAGGCGCCGGTGCATCGTCGAGGCGTCCGTCATGGAGGAATCCTCCCACCCTCGCCCGCGAGCGGCCCGACAGGGACGGCGCTGCTGGCGAGGCCCAGCCCGACAGGGTCGGCTGTGCCGTCTCGCCGGGCCGCTACCGTGACGGCATGACCTCCTCGCCCATCGTCGTCCTTCCGGAGGTGGCCGTCGCCTTGGCCGAGGGGCGTCCTGTCGTCGCCCTGGAGTCCACGATCGTCAGCCACGGCCTGCCCCGACCGGAGAATCTTCGCGTCGCGCGGGCGGTCGAGGACGTCGTCCGCGAACGCGGGGCCGTGCCCGCGACGATCGCCATCCTCGACGGTGCGGTACGCATCGGCCTCGACGAGGCGGCCCTCGAGGAAATCGCGGGCCGAGACGACGTGGTCAAGGTGAGCCTGCGCGACCTCGGAACAGTCGTCGCACGACGCCTCCCGGGGGCCACCACCGTGGCTGCCACGAGCCACGCCGCGACCCGAGTGGGCATTCGGGTCTTCGCCACCGGAGGGCTCGGCGGCGTGCACCGCGAGGCTCGAGACAGCTGGGACGAATCCGCCGACCTGGCGACGCTCGCCCTGGAGCCCATCGTGGTGGTGTGCTCGGGAGTGAAGTCGATCCTCGATGTGCCCGCCACGCTCGAGCGCCTGGAGACGTTGAACGTCACGGTCCTCGGCTACGGCACGGACCACTTCCCGGGGTTCTACCTCTCCGATTCAGGCGTGGGAGTCGGCTGGCGCTCGGACTCTCCCGACGATGTTGCCGCCATCGTGCGCGCCCGCGATGCACTCGGCACGCCCGGTGGTGTCGTCGTCGCCAATCCGATTGCCGTCGATCGACAGATGGACCCAGATCTGCACGATCGCGTGCTCAATGACGGCCTTGTCCTGGCACGCCAGAAGGGAGTGCAGGGCAAGGAGGTGACCCCCTTCCTCCTCGACTACTTCCACCGCACCACGGCGGGGCGCAGCCTCAAGGTCAACACCGAGATCATCCTGGGCAATGCGTCACTCGCGGCTGACATCGCCGTCGCTCTCGCCAACACCCCATGAGCCAACACGCCCCTGTCTTCGTCCTCGGCGACGTCATGACCGACGTCGTCGCCCACGTCGCTGCCCCACCGGTTGCCGGAAGCGATGTCGCGGCCCGCACCACTCCCCACGGGGGCGGCAGCGCCGCCAACGTGGCGGCCTGGCTCGCTGACGTCATTCCCGGGGTGACGCTGATCGGACGCGTGGGCGCCGACCCCTTCGGCGACGCCGCGATCCAGGCCCTTCGTGACGGTGGGGTGCGCACGCTGATCGGCCGCGACGACCGCCTGGCGACAGGCACCTGCGTGGTGATCGTAAGCCCGGACGGCGAGCGCACCATGCTGCCCGATCCCGGGGCCAATGACGCCCTGGATGTCAGCGACATGCCCGTCGATGCCTTCGCTCCCGGATCTCACCTGCATGTCTCCGGCTACGTGCTCCTGCGGGAGGGCCCGCGCGCGGCCGCTCTGGCGGCCATCGCCGCGGCACGAGACGCGGGCATGACCGTGAGTGTCGACGCCTCGTCGTCAGCGCCCCTCGCGAGCATCGGGCCCCAGCGCTTCCTCTCCTGGGCAGCGCCCGCCGACGTGTGCTTCGCCAACCACGACGAGGCACGGGTGCTGACCGGCGTGGACGACCCCGCCACCGCCGCGCAGGCGCTCACCGACCACTTCGGCCTCGTGGTCGTGAAGGTGGGCAACCGCGGGGCGCTGGCAGCCGATGTTGCCGGGGGTGCCTGGTCGACGCCTGCCCTCGAGGTCCAGGCCATCGACACGACGGGGGCCGGAGACGCGTTCGCGGCCGGGTTCCTGGCCTCCTGGACATCCGGGGCCGACCCCGAGGCCTGCCTGCGAAGCGGCGCGCGCCTCGCGCGCCGCGCCGTTGCCGCCGTCGGAGGGCGGCCGTAGGGCACGATCGTCCACGGCAGACCCACCGACGTCCAGGAGACCCATGCCCCGCCGCACGTCCTCCACCCCGCCTCGCGGCGGGTCCGGTCGGGCGTCGTCGCGTGTCGAAGGCGGCCCTGACCGGGTCATCGACATGGATGTCAACGAGGAGATGCGCTCCTCGTTCCTGGAGTACGCCTACTCGGTCATCTACTCCCGAGCTCTGCCGGATGCGCGCGATGGACTAAAGCCGGAGCAGCGGCGAATCCTCTACCAAATGGGCGAGATGGGTCTGCGGCCCGACCGAGGGCATGTCAAGAGTGCCCGCGTGGTCGGAGAGGTGATGGGCCGGCTGCACCCCCATGGCGACTCCGCCATCTACGACGCGCTCGTGCGAATGGCCCAGCCCTTCACGCTGAGGCTCCCGCTGGTAGACGGGCATGGCAATTTCGGTTCACTCGACGACGGTCCGGCAGCTATGCGCTACACGGAGTGCCGCCTTGCACCTGCGGCCGTCGCCATGACGTCAGGGATCGACGAGGACGTCATCGACCTCGTGCCCAACTACGACGGCCGCGAGAGGGAGCCGGTCGTGCTCCCGGCCGCGTTTCCGGCGCTCCTGGTCAACGGCGCCGCCGGCATTGCGGTGGGCATGGCTACCGCGATGGCCCCGCACAACCTCGGCGAGGTAACAGCTGCTGCCCGACACCTGGTCATGAATCCCACAGCCACCACCGCCGAGCTCCTGCGGTTCGTACCCGGACCCGACCTGCCGGGCGGCGGAGCCATCATCGGGCTCGACGGGGTCCGCGAGGCCTACGTCACGGGCCGCGGGTCGTTTCGCATGCGGGCCACCACGCGGATCGAGCAGGTCACGCCGAGGCGCCGTGGCATCGTCGTCACTGAGCTTCCCTTCGGCGTCGGTCCTGAGCGTGTCATCGAGCGCATCAAGGAGCTTGTCTCCGCCAAGAAGGTGCAGGGCGTTTCGGACATCGTCGACCTGACAGATGGCCAGCACGGTCTCCGACTGGTGATCGAAGTCGCACCCTCGGTGAATCCAGAGGCGTTGCTGACCCAGCTCTACCGACAGACGCCGCTCGAGGAGGCCTTCAATATCAACGCGGTCGCCCTCGTCGACGGAGAGCCACGCACCCTCGGTCTTCGTGAACTCCTCGAGGTATTCGTTTCCCATCGCCTCGCCGTCACGCGCCGGCGCAGCGACTACCGCCGCCGCCGGGCACGTGAGCGCCTCCATCTCGTGGAAGGCCTGCTCATCGCGATAGTCGACATCGACGAGGTCATCCAGGTCATCCGCGCGAGCGATGACGCCCCCCAGGCTCGCGAGCGCCTGATTAGCGTTTTCGATCTGTCCCAGGAGCAGGCGGTCTACATCCTCGACATGCCGCTGCGGCGCCTCACGAAGTTTTCGCGAATCGAACTCGAGCAGGAGCGCGCCGATCTCGAGGTATCAATCGACGAACTCACCGCGATCCTCGAGGACGACGCGCGACTGCGCGAGGTGGTGGCGGACGACCTCCTGGCGGTTGCCGAAGCGCACGCCACCCCACGACGCACCGTCCTCCTCGAGGACGCTGGCACTCTCGCAGTCACCGACGTTCCCCTCGAGATCGCCGACGGTCCGTGTCGAGTGCTCCTCTCCGGCACCGGCCTCCTTGCACGCACGACCGGGGCCGACGTTGGTACCGAGGGTTCGCGCACGGCTCATGACGTGATCGTCTCGAGCACGACGAGTTCCACTCGCGGTGCCGTCGCTCTCATCACCTCGCGCGGAAGAGCCCTTCGTCTGCCCGTCGTCGAACTGCCCGCCCTTCCGTCTTCCGCACAATCACCGGCCCTCGCCGGGGGTGCCCCGCTGGGTGCGCTGGTCGATCTCGACCCAGGCGAGCGCGTGCTCGGCGTCCTCGACCTAACCGAACCCGCGGCGATCCTCCTCCTCGGCACTCGCCAGGGCGTCGTCAAGCGCACGGCGCTCGAACCGCCCGGCAACAAGGACGCCTGGGATGTCATTGCCCTGACCGTCGGCGACGAGCTCGTTGGCGCCTGCGAGGCGACCGACGCCGATGACGTCGTGCTGATCTCCTCCGACGCCCAGCTCCTGACGGTCCCCGCTTCGGCGGTTCGCGTGCAAGGGCGCGGGGCTGGGGGGATGGCCGGGAGTCGCTTGGCCGCCGGCGCGACCATGATCTACTGCGGCGCAGTTCCATCCGGCGTGGCCGACGCCGAGGTCGTCACCATCGCCGCATCCCTCTCCGCCCTGCCCGGCACCGCGGCCGGATCCGTCAAGGTCAGTCGGCTCGATGAGTTCCCCGCCAAGGGCCGCGGTACCTCAGGGGTGCGCTGCCAGCGGCTGCTGCGCGGAGAGGACGCCCTCGTAGCCGCATGGGCCGGCATCGGCCCAGCACGCGCTGCGAGCCCCTCGGGCCTGCCGGTTGACCTCCCGGCGGGCCACGGCAAGCGCGACGCCTCCGGAACCCCGCTGCCGGCGCCCGTCGGTGCGGTGTCGGGGCCGGTTCGGTGACCGCATCGCCGCCCTGCTCGGTGCTCGCCATGCACGAGCCCCTGGCGGGCACCGCGCCGCTCGCGCGTGGCTGGCTGGTCATCGAACACCCGGGTCCCTATCCCCGGGTCGCCACGGACGCTCTCGGCGACCTCGCCGAGCCGCTTCGCACGCTCTGCCGCGAGGGTGGCGTCACCCCGCTCTTGGCGCGTCGGCCCCGCGCCGCCGGACGACGCGCATGGCTGGCGATCGACGGGCGCATGGTGACGTGGTCGCACATCGACACCGATGACCTCCTCGGCGTGGACTCGGAGTCCGTGGCCGAGGGCGACGTGCCACGCGGCGCAACCGTCACCATCGATCCGATGCTCTTCGTCTGCACCAATGGCAAGCGCGACGCCTGCTGCGCCCAGTTCGGACGCCCCGTCGCCGACGCCCTCATGCGAGAGCACGACAACGTCCTGGAGTGCTCCCACATCGGCGGGCATCGGCTTGCGCCCACCGCCCTCCTGCTTCCCTTCGGCTCCGTGCACGGCAGGCTCACCGCAGCCAGCGGCGCGCAGCTCCTCGATGACGCCCAGGTCGGACGTCTCCGGGTTGAGTCGCTGCGCGGGCTCACCCACCTGGCCGCCGATCAGCAGGTCGCGGATGCTGCCGTGCGCCGGGAGGGCGGTATTGACTCCCTCGTCCGCCTCGAAGTCACGTCCACCGGCGACGACACCCGCCGCAATTGCGCGGTCGAAACTCCTGACGGGCGGCGCTGGCAGGTCCGCCTCGTCAGGTCCTCGGGTGCCCCGCGCCCGGAGTCATGCGGCAAGGAGCCCGTGCCGCCCGAAAGGTGGCGGGTCGACAGCGTCGACATCGCCTAGCCGCGGGCGGCGTGCAGCAGGTCCTCGCGCGACCACAGCGTCGTTCGGTCTCGGCCCCGCTCGGCGCCAAGAGACCTCTCCGCGTGGTCGATGCGACGCCAGCCTTCGGCGTCGACAACCGCGTCGCCAAAAGCGGCATCCGCACTGGTCTCGTCGGGGTGAAGTGCCGTGAAGAAGGCTGGCGACGCTGCGTCTTCGAGCAGGCAGGCAACCGTCTGCACCGCGTCCTTCTTGTTGGTGCCGATGATTCCCGTGGGCCCACGCTTGATCCACCCAGCGACGTAGAGGCCCGGCACCGGCACGCCATCGGAGACCACTCGCCCATCGACGTTGGGAATCACATTGCGCCTTTCGTCGAACGGGACTCCCTCGAGCGCCATGCCGCGGTATCCCACGCTGCGGATGACCGCGTCGACCGCGATCACG
>JBJTIQ010000309.1:0-2891 GCA_046095085.1 Actinomycetota bacterium
TCCCTGCCGCTGGTCGAACGCGGCTAGCAGCCCCTCGGTGACAGGATGGGCGGGTGCCCCGCCGATCCGTCCAGCCCCCCACGCCCCATGCGAGCGGTGCACGCCCACCACGCATCCCGCCGGCCCTCGTCCCTCGGCACGTCGCGGTGGTAATGGACGGCAACGGCCGCTGGGCCAAGCAGCGCGGACTTCCGCGCACCGCGGGGCACGAGGCGGGGGAGCACTCCCTCCTCGACTGCGTCCACGGCGCCATCGAACTCGGTATCACCCACCTGTCCGCCTACGCCTTCTCCACAGAGAACTGGAAGCGCTCACCTGACGAGGTGCGCTTCCTCATGGGGTTCAACCGCGACGTCGTCCACCGTCGGCGGGACGAAATGCACGCGATGGGCGTACGCGTCCGCTGGGCGGGACGCCCGCAGCGGCTGTGGAAGAGCGTGATCGGCGAACTCCAGAAGGCCGAGGAGCTCACCAAGGACAACCGGGTCCTCACCCTGACCATGTGCGTCAACTACGGCGGGCGGGCCGAGATCGCCGACGCGGCCGCCGCCATCGCCCGCGGAGTGGCCGAGGGCCGCATCGATCCGGCGAAGGTCGACGAGCGCACGCTCGCCCGGCACCTCTACGAGCCTGACATGCCCGATGTCGATCTCTTCATCCGCACGTCCGGCGAGCAGCGCACCAGCAACTTCCTGCTGTGGGAATCCGCGTATGCCGAACTTGTCTTCCTCGACGTGCTGTGGCCCGACTTCGATCGGCGTCATCTCTGGCAGGCGTGCGAGTCCTATGCGTCACGCGACCGCCGCTACGGCGGTGCACAGCCGAATCCGGTGGCCGGGCCGTGAGTTCGCAGGCCCCTGCCCGCAAGGGCTACCGGCCCGGTGGGCTGGAGTTCCTGGCCGCCGCGCTCATCCTGCTCGTCATCGCGCAGCGCTGGCTGGTCGGGCTGTTCGACAATCCCGCATTGCAGACCGGCGCTACGATCTTCGTCTCCATCGTGGTGCAGGCGCTGCCGTTCCTGGTCATGGGCGTGCTGCTCTCCGGTGCGATTGCCGCCTTCGTGCCGGCTTCGTTCTGGCGCAAGGCCCTGCCGCGCAATCAGGTGCTGGCGGTTCCCGTCGCTGGCGCAGCGGGCGCGATCCTGCCGGGCTGCGAGTGCGCGTCCGTGCCGGTGGCCAACGGCCTGATGTCGCGCGGCGTGGCCCCGGCAGCCGCCCTGGCGTTCCTGCTGTCGTCGCCGGCCATCAACCCGATCGTCCTGGTGTCCACCTACGTGGCCTTTCCCAACGATCCGATGATGGTCGTCGGCCGTCTGGTCGCGTCACTGGGCGCTGCCATCGTCATGGGTTGGCTGTGGCTGCGCTTCGGCAAGGCCGAGTGGCTGCGCGTCGGCCCGCGCGATCACCTCACCGGCGACAACCCCTGGCACACCTTCCGCCTGACGGCCACCCACGACTTCCTGCACGCCGGTGGCTTCCTCGTCGTCGGCGGACTGGCCGCCGCCGCCCTCAATGTGCTCGTGCCGCAGGACTGGCTCGGCGCCGTGGCCGACAACCCGATCCTGTCGGTGCTGGCGCTGGCCGCCCTGGCCGTGATCCTGTGCATCTGCTCCGAGGCTGACGCCTTCGTGGCCGCGAGCCTGACGGAGTTCTCGCTCACCGCCAAGCTCGCCTTCCTGGTGGTCGGTCCCATGGTCGACATCAAGCTCGTCAGCCTGCAGGCCGGCACCTTCGGCAGGCGATTCGCGCTGCGCTTCGCCCCGACCACCTTCGTCGTGGCCGTGCTGGCCAGCGTGATCGTCGGATGGTGGCTGCTCACATGAGGCGCGACGTCCAGGCCGTGATCTTGATCCTCGTCGGCGGTGCCGTGCTGCGCATCTCCATCGGCGACACCTTCCTCAACTACGTCAAGGACGTCATGAAGCCCTGGCTCATCGCCTCCGGCGCAGTGCTCGTCGTCCTCGGCGTGCTTGCGCTGATCGACGTCCTGCGCAAGGGCCGCACGGACGACGAGGCCACGCCGCACGACGAGCCGCACGAGCATGACGACGGTCACGGGCATGCGCACGGGCCACGTGCCGCGTGGCTCCTGCTGCTGCCGGTGCTGGCGATCTTCCTCATCGCCCCGCCCGCGCTGGGCGCCTACGCCGCGGCCCGCGACACGACCAACGCCGTCCAGCCCCGCCAGGCATCGGCGCCACCCCTGCCCGCGGGCGATCCGGTCACGATCACCGTCTCGGACTACGTCGGGCGCGCCGTCTGGGACGAGGGGCGCACCCTCGAGGGGCGTAACGTCCAGATGATCGGATTCGTGACCCCCAATCCCGAGGGCGGATGGTGGCTGACCCGTCTCGCCCTGGCCTGCTGCGCCGCCGATGCGCTGGCGTCGAAGAGTCAGGTGCTCGACACCGCCGACCTGCCCGCCAACACGTGGGTGAGCGTGACCGGCACGTGGGTACCCGGCGGCGGCACGAAGTCCGACACGGCGATCCCCCTACTCAAGGTCGACGAGATCGCCGAAGTCCCCCAGCCCAAGAACCCCTACGAGTAGGAGTTCCTCTTCGGGAACCCGCTCACTGTGACATGGCCCGAGGTGGCCGCCCCCAGGGACTCTTGGCCATCATTGTCGTCGCCGGTTGTGCCTGGCTCGCGCCAGCGTTCGCCATGGCAGCGTTCGACCCGGCGCATGCCCGGACGATCGGTGTGCGCGTCGGAGCGCTTGATGCTCTCCTCTTCATCTCCCTGGCCCTCATCGTTGTCATAGGGCTATCGACCGTGGGCGTCCTCATGTGCATCACTCTGATCACGGCCCCAGCGGTGGCAGCACGACTGCTCACCGGGTCATTTGCAACGGCTATGCTCACGGCCTCGATCCTCGGCGTCCTCGCGAGT
>JBJTIQ010000310.1:0-7966 GCA_046095085.1 Actinomycetota bacterium
GGTCATCGCGGCGACGGTATCCGTCGAGAAGCGCGAGCTTGGCCACCCAGTCGACTCGGTCGGCCGCAGTCCGGGGGTCCCGCTCGAGATCGTCGAGGACGGTTGCCCATCGCTGCAACACATCGCTCGTCTGCTCGTCGATGCCTGCCACCGCCTGCTTGCCTGCGAGGACCTGCGCCCTTGACAGGTAGATGCGTTGGATCTCAAGCGCCGTCAGTTGCCGCCCATCGCGCAAAAGAAGGCGGTGCGTCAGCGTCGGGTCGTGCGAGACGGCATGGATCTCGCGGACGGGATCAACTAGGACGAGGTCCTCGTCCAGCGCCGACTCTTCGATGAGCGACAGAACGAGCGCCGTTGAACCCATCTTTAGGTAGGTCGCCGCCTCGCCGAGATTGGCGTCTCCGACGATGACGTGGAGTCGGCGATAGCGCTCGGGGTCGGCATGCGGCTCGTCCCTCGTATTGATGATCGGCCGCTTGAGGGTCGTCTCGAGCCCCACCTCGACTTCGAAGAAGTCGGCACGCTGCGAGAGCTGGAATCCCGACCCCCGACCGTCCTGCCCGATGCCCACACGACCGGCCCCCGTGAAAACCTGCCGGGTCACGAAGAAGGGTGTCAGGTCGCGAACGATGTCGGAGAAGGGCGTCGCGCGCCGCATGAGGTAGTTCTCGTGGCAACCGTAGGACGCGCCCTTGTTGTCGGTGTTGTTCTTGTAGAGCTGGATGGTGAACGGACCCTCACGCGTTGCCGCCGCCGCCGCCTCGACCATGATCTCCTGGCCGGCGCGATCCCACAGGACCGCATCTCGAGGGTTGGTGACCTCAGGCGTGGAGTACTCCGGGTGCGCATGGTCGACGTACAGGCGCGCGCCGTTGGTGAGGATGAGATTGGCCAGCCCGAGTTCCTCGTCGGTGAGCTGGGAGGGGTCCGCCTCCGCGCGGCTCATGTCGAAGCCGCGGGCATCCCGCAGTGGGCTCTCCTCGTCGAAGTCCCAGCGTGTGCGACCCCTACGGTCGCCCACGGCAATGCCGCTGTAGGACGTCACGACGGCCGACGAGGTAGCCATGGCATTGACATGGGGGTGACCGGGGACGGATATGCCGAACTCGGTCTCGATTCCCATCACCCGATGGACGCTCATCGCGCGCCCGTCGTTAGAGGTACTGGCCGGTATGCGAGACCGTGTCGATCACACGGCCGGCCTCGGTGCCCTGCTTGCCCTGTATCAGGGTCCGAATGAAGACGATGCGCTCGCCCTTCTTGCCGGAGATGCGCGCCCAGTCATCGGGGTTGGTCGTGTTGGGCAGATCCTCGTTTTCGCGGAACTCGTCGATGCACGCGTTGAGAAGGTGCTGGACGCGAATGCCCTTCTGCCCTGTGTCGAGGAAGTCCTTGATCGCGGACTTCTTCGCCCGAGCAACGATGTTTTCAAGCATCGCACCGGAGTTGAAGTCCTTGAAGTAGAGGATCTCCTTGTCGCCGTTGGCATAGGTGACCTCGAGGAATCTGTTGTCGTCGTCCTCGGTGTACATGCGCTCAACGGCCCGCTGGATCATGTTGGCGCAGGTCGACTCCAGCGATCCGCCGTTTTCAGCTACGTCGTCTGCGTGCAGGGGCAGATCGGGCGTCAGGTATTTGCTCAGGATGTCGCGAGCCGACTCAGCGTCGGGACGCTCGATCTTGATCTTCACATCGAGGCGGCCCGGACGAAGGATCGCAGGATCGATCATGTCTTCGCGGTTGGAGGCACCGATAACGATCACGTTTTCGAGGCCTTCGACGCCGTCGATCTCGCTCAAGAGCTGCGGGACGATGGTGTTTTCGACATCGCTGGACACTCCGGATCCGCGCGTGCGGAACAGCGAGTCCATCTCGTCGAAGAACACGATGACGGGCATGCCCTCCGAGGCCTTCTCGCGCGCACGCTGGAAGACGAGCCGGATGTGGCGCTCGGTCTCGCCGACGTACTTGTTAAGGAGCTCGGGCCCCTTGATGTTGAGGAAGAAGGACCGGCCCTGCTCCTGACCGGTGCGTTCGGCGACCTTCTTTGCCAGGGAGTTGGCGACGGCCTTGGCGATGAGCGTCTTGCCGCAGCCGGGCGGGCCGTAGAGCAGGATGCCCTTGGGCGGGGCGAGGCGATGCTCCTGGAAGAGGTCCGGGTGCAGGTAGGGCAGCTCGACGGCGTCGCGAATGGCCTCGATCTGTCGACCGAGGCCGCCGATGGCGGTGTAGTCGACGTCGGGAACCTCCTCGAGGACAAGCTCCTCGACCTCTGCCTTCGGGATGACCTCGAAGACGTATCCCGATCGGGGCTCCATGAGCAGCGCGTCTCCCGCGCGCAGGACGCGGTCGCGAAGCGGCTCGGCGAGTCCGACGACTCGCTCCTCGTCAGCGCGCCCGATGACCAGGGCCCGGTCACCGTCGGCAAGGAGTTCCTTGAGCGTGACGATCTCACCGATGCGTTCGAACTCGCGCACGCCAACGACGTTGAGTGCCTCATTGAGCATGACCTCTTGCCCCGGGCGCAGCAGCGCCGAGTCGACATCAGGACTCGCGATCACCCGCATCTTTCGTCCGGCTACCGCGACATCGAGCGACCCGTCATCGAGACGGCCGAGGAACACGCCGTAGCTGCCTGGCGGCTCGGCCAGGCGATCGACCTCGGCCTTGAGGGCGACGATCTGCTCGCGCGCATCGCGCAGCGTGGCCACGAGGCGGCCGTTGTGAGCCTGGGCGGCGGCGAGCTCGGACTCCAGGACCCGCAGCCTCTCCTCGCTCCGGCCGCCAGCGGCGAAGCCACCCCTCTCGGGCTGGCCCTGCGCTCCGCGGTCCTCCGACTGGCCGGTCATGACCACCTCCTCCGCCCGACCATACCCAGGGATGGCCCTCCCTGCCGCTACTGAGACTTCGGCGGAGCGGCGTAGCCGTCCCCGTCGGGTCGAGCACCCTTGGCCGGCCTGGTCCGGCGCGGGGGAAGCACGGTGCCGGGAGCCAGTCGACGCGCGATGAGCAGGAACGCCGTATGTCCGATCATCCGGTGGTCAGGTCGCACCGCGAGTCCCTCGAGGTGCCAGGTGCGCACGAGGGATTCCTCCGCACGAGGCTCGGTCCAGCTGGCGGAGTCCCGCAGTGCTTCGGCGGTGCGCGAGAGTTGCGTCGTGGTCGCGACGTAGCAGACGAGCACCCCGCCCGGTCGAACAAGGCGCGCTGCCGTCGCAAGGTGCTCCCACGGGTCGAGGAGATCCAGCACCATCGCGTCGAAGCCCTCCAGGCCAGCGGACACCTCGTCTACGTCGCCCTCGAGCAACTCCCACCAGCTCGGCATCGTATGGAACCAGCGCTCAACATTGGCGCGTGCCACGGCTGCGAAATCCGGCCGGCGCTCGCACGACACCACCCGGCCGGAGGGTCCTACCGCCGTGAGGAGCGAGCAGCTAAGGGCTCCCGAGCCGGCGCCTGCCTCGATGACACTGGCACCGGGACGCAGTCCCGCCGCCATGACGATGCGGGCCGACTCCTTGGGGTAGATCACCGCTGCGCCGCGGGGCATGGCGAGGACGTAGTCCTCGAGCAACGACCGGAGCACGACGTACGCCGTGCCGCCGGTCGACGACAGCACGATGCCCTCGGGACGCCCGATGATGTCGTCGTGAGCGAGCGCGCCCTTGTGGGTGTGGAAGGAGCGACCGGCCTCCAGGGTCAGCGTGTGGTGACGCCCCTTGGGATCGGTCAACTGGACGATGTCGCCATGGCGCAGGATGGCCGGGTCGTCGCTCACCCGCCGAGGCTACCGAGAGTCTTCGCGGCCGTGCCCGAGAGGCGTGGCAACCGCGACCGTGGTCTACCGTCGATGCCATGAGCGACGAGGGGGCTTCGCCGGCCGCGCGGTGTCGGGCACTCACGAAGATCTACGGCGAAGGCGATACTCGGGTCGTCGCACTCGATTCCGTCGATATCGACGTTGCGCCGGGCACCTTTACCGCCATCATGGGCCCCTCTGGCTCAGGCAAGTCAACGCTCATGCACTGCCTGGCCGGCCTCGACACGGCGACGTCGGGCGATGTCTACATCGGGGATGTCCGGATCACGGGACTTTCGGACCGAGCACTGACACGCGTGCGCCGCGACTCCGTCGGCTTCGTCTTCCAGTCCTTCAACCTCGTCCCGACGCTCACCGCCAGGGAGAACATCACCCTCCCCCTCGACATAGCCGGGGCCCCCGTCGACGAGGCGTGGCTAACAACGGTCATCGACGCCGTCGGCCTGGCAGACCGCCTCGATCATCGGCCCAGCGAGCTTTCCGGCGGACAGCAGCAGCGAGTCGCCTGTGCCCGCGCTCTGGCGAGCAAGCCCGCGATCGTCTTCGCTGACGAGCCGACCGGCAATCTCGATTCGCAGTCGGGTGCCGAGGTCCTGTCGCTGCTCCGCCGCAGCGTCGACGAGTTCGATCAGACGATCGTGATGGTCACGCACGATGCGGCCGCCGCCTCGCACGCTGATCAGGTCGTCTTCCTCGCAGATGGCCGCGTCGTCGGATCGCTCCATGACCCGACCGCCGACGAAATTCTCGCCAGGATCGGCGGGCTCAGCAGCCCACGGACATCTCACTGAGATGTTTCGCGTAGCCATACGCAGCCTCCTGGCCCATCGCCTTCGCTTCACCCTCACCGTGCTCACGGTCGCGCTAGGGGTCGCGTTCATCGCCGGCACCAACATCTTCACGGGCTCGCTGCGCGGGGCGTTCGACGCGCTGGTGTCACAACCCCGGGCCGACGTCACGGTCCGCGCCGGCGCGGCCGACGGGGGCGCCCTCCAGGCCACCTTCCCCGCCAGCCTCGTCAACGAGATAGCGACCCTGCCGGCCGCGGCAAGCGCCGTGGGGCTGGTCAGTGCAGACGGGGCCTACGTGCTCGGACCCGACGGCAAGCCCGTCGGCGTCGAAGGACCGCCCGCTCGCGGTCGCTCATGGGTCGACGATCCCGCCATCTCAGCGGTGACGATGGTCAGCGGTCGGCCCCCGGCCGGTCCCGCTGAGGTCGCGCTCTTGCAGTCGACCGCCGAGACCGCGGCCGTAAACGTGGGCTCGCGCGTACGCATCGACACCCCGGCTGCCGGCGTCCGGGAGTTCACCGTCAGCGGGCTGGTCACCCGCGGTCTCTCGGGCGGCCTCGGCGGCACCCTCGCCGTCTTCGACCTGGCAACCGCGCAGCAGGTGCTCACCGAGCCTGGCACGGTGACATCGATCCTCGTGACCGCGCGTTCCGGGGTTTCCCAGCAGGAGCTTGCCGACGAGGTGGCGGCGCTCACTCCCGAAGCGTCCCGTGTCGAGACAGCCGACCAGTCGCGCGATGAGGTGGTCCAGCGTATCCAGGAGGGCTTCGCCTTCTTCAACACCTTTCTCCTCGCCTTCGGAGTCATCGCGCTCTTCGTCTCGACGTTCCTCATCTTCAACACGTTTTCGATGCTCGTGGCCCAGCGCTCACGCGAACTGGCCCTGCTGCGTGCCGTGGGTGCCTCCCGGGCGCAGGTGTCCTTCGCGGTGCTTCTCGAGGCTGTCATCGTCGGCGTCCTGGCCGCCGTGATCGGACTGCTCGGCGGCCTCGCCGTCTCCCAATTGCTCCGGTGGGTCATCGCAGCACTGGGTGCCGACCTTCCCGGCGCCCCTCTCCGACTCGAGCCCAGCACGATCGCCCTGGCGCTGGGCGCGAGCCTGGTCGTGACCGTGGCCTCGGCTCTCTTGCCCGCGCGTCGCGCCTCTGCCATCCCGCCCGTCGCCGCGATGCGCGAGGGTGCAGCCCCGTCGCCCAGGTCACTTCGGCGAGTCACGATCACCGGAGCGTGCCTGCTCGTTGCGGCCACCATTCCCGCCGTGCTCGCTCTACGCCTCGCCGAATCCGATGGCGAGCGCGCGGCCCAGTTGACCGGCGTTGCCGCCGCTCTCGCCCTCGTCGGCGTCCTAGCCCTGACTCCTGCGCTAGCACGACCCGTGCTCGGACTCCTTGGCTCGGCTATGCGCGGTCGAATCGTGGGCCGCATGGCCTCGGCCAATGCCGTCCGCAATCCCCGACGCACCGCGGCGACCGCAAGCGCCCTCACCGTGGGGCTCGCGCTCATGACGGCGGTGTCCGTCTTGGGCTCCTCGGCCCGCGCCTCTGTAGAGGACGTCGTCGACACGACCATCGGGGCGGACTTCGTCCTCCTCGGACCGGGGTTCCGGCCCTTCACCACCGACGTCTTCCAATCGGTGAAGGACCTCCCCGGAGCCTCGGTGGTGACCTACGTGCGCACGATCCCCGTCAGCATCGACGACGCCCAGTCACCGGTCACGGGGGTGGATCCACGCGTGGTGACCGAGGTGCTCGACATCCCTATGGTCACCGGCTCAGTCCAGGACCTGGCCCTCGGGGCCGCCATCGTCGACACCGAACTGGCGCGAACCCTCGGGGTGGCCGTGGGCGACAGCGTGAGCGGCACGTTTGTCAACGGCGAGGGGACCTTGCGAATCGTCGGCACATTCGAGCCCGCCGGTCCGGTGCGCGGATATATCACAACGCTGCCCACCGTGGATGCCATCGGAACTCTGACCCGGGACACAGCCATCTACATCGCCCTGCAGCCCGGTGTCTCACCCGAGACCGTGCGTCAAGACCTCGCCTCTCGGCTCGCGGCGTATCCGTCGATCGATATCCAGGACCAGGCCGACATCAAGCGTGACATCAATGGCCAATTCGACGTTCTCTTCGGTCTTGTCTATGCCCTGCTCGGGCTCTCGGTCATCGTGGCCTTCCTGGGAATCGTCAACACGCTGTCGCTGAGCGTCGTCGAACGCACGCGCGAGGTCGGCCTCGTCCGCGCAGTCGGGATGTCGCGGGGCCAGGTGCGCCGCATGGTGACGCTGGAGGCCCTGCTCCTCGCGGCTCTCGGCACGCTGCTCGGCCTCGCCCTCGGGATCGCTTTCGGCGTGCTACTCCAGCGTGTCTTGGCTCCCCAGGGGATCTCGGTGCTCGCGATCCCCGCAACGCAACTGGCCGTGTTCGCCGCACTTGCCCTCGTCGGCGGTCTTGCCGCAGCACTGTGGCCCGCGTGGCGGGCAGGGCGCATGCCCGTTCTCACGGCCATCGCACAGACGTAGCCGGAGTAGTGGGTCAGCTGTCCCGCCACTGACGCAGGTGAGCCACGGTGACACCGTCGAGCGTGTCGATGACGCGTCGTCGAGGTGCCCGGTCGACGTGAACGATGTGCGGAATTGCCACGACGAATGCGCCACTCCCCTGACCCGATGCAACTCCCGTCGGCGAGTCCTCAAGGACGACACATCGCTCGATGGGCACGCCCAGGCTGCGTGCCGCGGCGACGTAGGGCTCGGGATGCGGCTTGCCGTTGTCGACTTCGTCGCCTGCCACGGTGACGCGAAACGCATGGCCGTCGTCTGCGTGGACGTCGCGAGCTATCGCGTCGGCGACCGCATCGAGAAGGCGGCGATGGGATGCCGACACCAGGGCCGTCGGAATCCCCTGCGCCCGGCACTCGGCCAGCAGCTCGCGGGCGCCCGGGCGCCACTCGAGCGGCTCTCGGCGAAGCAGGCTCTCCATCGTGTCGAGGAGCTCCACGCCAATGTCCTCGGCAGGGCGAGTCGAGCCGGTGCGTTCGACCATGTAGACCGACACGCGCTCCAGGGGGCCACCGAGGCAGTGGGCCTGGTCCTGCGGTGTCCATGTGCCACCGAGTCCGTCCACGACCCGGCATTCGGCCCTGAACCACAGGCCCTCGGAGTCGATGAGCGTGCCGTCGAGGTCGAAGAGGACGGCGAGATCAGGCATGGCCAGGCCAGGTTACGCGCATGACTACCGTAGAGTGCCAGGCGTCCGAGCAAGGGAGCGCGCATGATCGAGTTCGAGGCCCTGCCCGAACTCGAGAACCCCGTTGTCGTTGCCGCATTCGAGGGCTGGAACGACGCGGGTGACGC
>JBJTIQ010000311.1:0-2592 GCA_046095085.1 Actinomycetota bacterium
TCCTTGACCAGGCTGGACGACAGGTAGCTGTAGAGGGGGTTGGTGGAGACGAAAAGGGTCTCCACGCCACCGAGCCGGTAGTTCATCTGGGCCATCTGCAGCTCGTAGTCGAAGTCACTGACCGCACGCAGGCCCTTGACGATGGCGTTGACGTTGCGGTCCTTGCAGTAGTCGACCAGGAGGCCGTAGAACGAGTCGACCTCGACGTTGGGCAGCGGAGCAACGACTTCGCGGAGGATCTCGATGCGCTCATCGACAGAAAAGAGGCTGGACTTCGTCTTGTTGATGAGCACGGCCACGATGACCTTGTCGGCCAGGGCGGCGGCACGCGTGAACACATCAAGATGCCCGTTGGTCACCGGATCAAAGGAGCCAGGACAGACGGCGACGCGCATGGCCACCCGCCTCCGATCCCCCTACAAGGGCTCGCTGCCGAGGTGACGACCGTACCAAAGCGCCGTGTCGCCGAAGTCGCGGCGACGCAGCGGCTCCCACTCCCCCTCCGGCCACGGCTCGTCGGCGTCGCGGGCGTCGCGCTCGACCACGGCGACCGCGTCGGGTGCGAGCCAGCCGCGCTGCCCCAGCCCTCGGAGCAGGGAGCGGATCGCTTCGGTCGGCACGGCGTACGGGGGATCGCAGAAGACGACGTCGTACGCCGCGTCCGCCTCGCGCGCGCTCCACGCATCGACATCGGCGCAGACGACCCGCGCCCCGGGCACGGCCACGCTGGTGGCGTTGGCCTCGATGATGCGCGCACTCCCGCGATCGCGTTCGACGAGCACCGCCTCGGTCGCCCCGCGGCTCAGCGCCTCGAGTCCCAGGGCGCCGGAGCCGGCGTACAGGTCGAGCACGCGAACGCCGGACCATCCGCCGAGCAGTGCGTCGAGGGATGAGAAGAGGGACTCGCGCACGCGATCGGACGTGGGGCGAGTGCCCCGCGGCGGGACCGACAGGCGGCGCCCTCCCGCCGATCCTCCGATGATGCGCACGTCAGCCCTTCTCCAGGAACTCGGATCGATCGTCGCTGGCGATAGCGGCGATGTGCGCGCGCAGGGCGGGCCATCGCGAGAGTCCAGGATCGTCTTCCACGATCTCCGTGGCGGCATCGCGCGCCTCGAGGACCACGTCTTCATCGCGGATCACCTCCAGCAGTCGCAGCGAGGTGCGGCGGCCGGACTGCAGGGTGCCGAGAATGTCGCCCTCGCGCCGCGCCTGCAGGTCGACGCGCGCGAGCGCGAAGCCATCGGTGGTCGACGCCACGGCCGCCAGGCGCTCGCGGGCCGGGGTGTCGGGATCTGAAGCCGTGACGAGGAGGCACAGGCCGTCCTCGCCGCCTCGGGCAATCCGGCCGCGCAGCTGATGGAGCTGGGAGATGCCGAAGCGGTCGGCGTCGAGGACCACCATCGTCGATGCCGACGGCACGTCGACCCCGACTTCGATCACGGTCGTGGCCACGAGCACGTCGAGGGCGTCCGGATCATCGTGGGGCGCAGCCAGCCGGCGCATCGCCTCGTCCTTGTCGTCGGCGCTCATGCGTCCGTGCACCATGCCGACACGCAGGTCAGGGAGGAGGCGCTCGCTGAGTTCGGTCGTGACGTCGAGCACGGCCGACACCGGGTGGGTCTCGGGCTCGACGGAGCCGATGTCCTCATCGCCGAGGTCGGCACCGTCGTCACCGATGCGCGGGCACACGACGAAGACCTTGCGTCCCGCGGCCACCTCCTCGCGAACCCGCTGCCAGGCGCGCGTGAGATGCGCGGGGTGCTCGCGCGGTGCCACGACGTGGGTGGCGATCGTGCCGCGTCCGGGCGGATAGCCGTCGATCACGCTGACATCGAGGTCGCCGAAGACGGTCATCGCGACCGTCCGCGGGATCGGGGTGGCTGTCATCACGAGCACATGCGGGCGCAGGCCGTCGCCCGCCCGTTCGGCGAGGGCCGCTCGCTGCTCCACGCCGAATCGATGCTGCTCGTCGACGACCACCAGCCCCAGGTCGGCGAACTCGACGGTGTCCTCCAGGAGCGCGTGGGTGCCGACGACGATGCCGGCCTCGCCGCTGGCGATCGCGGCGAGTTCCTCGCGCCGGACCTTGGCCGTCTGCGAGCCCGATAGGAAGGCCAGGCGCGTGCCCTCCTCGTCGCCGCCGAGCAGCCCGCCCTCGGCGAGGGGGCCGAGGAAGGCCTGGAGCGTGCGCAGGTGCTGCTGGGCGAGCACCTCCGTGGGGGCCAACAGGGCCGCCTGCCCGCCCGCGTCGACCACCTGCAGCATCGCGCGCAGCGCGACCAGCGTCTTGCCGCTGCCGACATCGCCCTGGAGCAGTCGGTGCATCGGGTGCGTCTGCTCCAGGTCGGCGGAGACCTCCTCGCCGACGCGCGACTGCGCGGGCGTGAGCTGCAGGTGCAATCGCGCGTCGAAGGCCTCCAGGAGCCCGCAGGCACGAGTTGCGCGCTCAGGCCGCGCAGGCGCGCGAACGTCGTGCCGGCGGGCTCCTGGAGGCCTTCGACGCGCGATTGCACCTCCAGCTCACGCCCGCGCAGTCGCGCGTCGGCGAGGAGGTCTCCGCCGACCTGGAGCAGACGCACCCGATGCACC
>JBJTIQ010000312.1:0-2561 GCA_046095085.1 Actinomycetota bacterium
GAGGGCATCTCGTCGATCATGGGCGAGCCCGCCACGCAGCCGATCCGCGTCTACGCGAGCCTGTCGAGCGCCGAGACCAAGGAGGGCCGCGCGCAGGTGCTGCTCGACGAGATCGACCGCACCAAGGCCCTCGAGCGTCCCTTCGTCGCGCTGTGGTCGCCCACCGGATCGGGCTACGTCAACTACGTCGCGTGCGAGACATTCGAATACCTCACCCGCGGCAACTGCGCGAGCCTGGCGATCCAGTACTCCGTGCTCCCCTCGTCGCTGTCGCTCACCGACGTCAAGCTCGGCACCGACCAGACCCGCATGGTCTTCGCCGGAATCGCACAGCGCCTCGCGGCCATGGATCCTCAGGATCGCCCGCGAGTCTTCCTCTTCGGAGAGAGCCTGGGCTCACAGGTCAGCGAGGAGATGTTCGAGGGCATGGGCGTCTTCGGTCCCGAGAGCCTGGGCCTGGAGGCAGCCCTGTGGATCGGCACCCCCGAGGCGACCAAGTGGCGTCAGCAGCTCTGGGGCGACCGCACCATCTCGGCGCCCCCGGCCGTCGGCCCCGGCGATATCTATCTCCCGCGCTGGATCGGCGACTGGACGCAGCTTGCGCCCGAGGAGCAGGCTCGCGTGCGCTACCTGCTGCTGCAAAACGGCGATGACCCCATCCCCAAGTTCTGGACCCCGGTGCTGTGGCGCCGGCCGGCCTGGCTCGGGCCGTGGGGCAAGCGGCCCCCGGGCTCGCCGCGCCACACCATCTGGTGGCCGGTCACGACGTTCTTCGCGACGTTCATCGACATGCTCAACGCACTCATGCCGACCCCCGGTGTCTTCGTCGAGGGCGGCCACGACTACCGGCTGGAGTTGCCCGAGGCGCTGCGTGGCGTGTGGCGACTGTCAGCGACCGACGATCAGATGGTGCGCGTACAGGAGGCCCTGCGGCAGCGCGAGCTCGGCTGGGAGACCAAGCGACGCTGGATGGAGGCCGAGGCGGTCGTCGGCCCCGAGGCGCGCGCCGAGAAGGAGCGCAAGGTCCTCGATGACGTCGCGACATGGACCGGTAGGTCCTCGGTGACAGCCGACGAGGTGCAGCAGATCATCGCTACCGACTGCGAGCCGACGTAGGGCCTACTCGCCCAGGAAGCGACTGAACACCTTGGCGCGCTTCGCCGGACGGCCCGTGCGTGCCTCGACGTGATCGGCGCTGCCCATCACGCGCAGGCCGACGTTGGCGCCGAACCACCGGATCGGCTCGGGCTCCCAGTCGGGTGAGCGATGGTCGACCCAGGGCAGCGACGTCAGGTCGGTGCTTCGGTCCGAGATGAGGTCGGCGAGGGTGCGTCCGGCGAGGTTCGACGTACCGACGCCGTCGCCAACGTAGCCGCCGCCCCACGCCATGCCCGTGGCGCGATCGAGGCCGCATGAGGCAAACCAGTCGCGCGGCACGCCGAGTGCGCCGCCCCAGGAGTGCGTCACGGCGCGACCGGCAAGGTGGGGGAAGAGATCGGTGAGGCAGCGCCAGAGTTCGGCGAAGACGCGGGGGTCTCGGTCGTACTCCGGCTTGATGCGCGATCCGAAGTGGTAGGGAGCGCCTCGGCCGCCGAAGGCAAGTCGGCCGTCGGCCGTGCGCTGGCCGTAGATGATCAGGTGCCGCCCGTCGGAGAACGTCGGGCGATCGGCAAGGCCGATCCGGTCCCAGTCGGCGGTGCTGAGAGGCTCGGTGGCGATCATGAGCGAGTAAACCGGCGCCATGGCGCGGCGGTATCCGGGCAGCGACGGGGTGTATCCCTCGGTGGCGCGCACGACATAAGAGGCCCGCACTCGGCCCGTGGCCGTGGTGACAATGCCGGGCTCGATAGAGGTCGCGGGGCTCTGCTCGTAGACGCGCGCTCCGCGGGCGACCACGGTGCGGGCGAGGTTGCGCGCCAGTCGTGCCGGATGGATAGCCGCGCAGTGCGGCGTGTAGGTCGCGCCCAGCACATCCGTGGCGCCCAGCATGCCGCGAGCCTCGTTGGGCCCGAGCAGGGCAGCGTCGTCCTCGCCGAACCCCCAGGACCGCCAGTGTGCGATCTCCTCCTGGGCGCGCTGCCACTGCAGGGGAGTACGCGCGGCGACGATCGTGCCGCCCTTGGCCCAGTGGATGTCCCAACCTTCGGCCTGAGCCACGCGACCGATCTCGTCGACCGTGTCGAACATCGCCCGCTGCTGGCGGATGGCGCCGTCACGATCGCCGACCCGAGCCACCGCGTCGAGCGAGGCCGGGAAGAGTGCCGATGCCCAGCCGCCGTTGCGCCCGCTGGCGCCGAAGCCGGCGTGCTGCGCCTCGAGAATGGCGATGCGAATGCCCGGCGATGTCGTCAGGAGGTAGTAGGCGGTCCACAGACCGGTGTAGCCGGCGCCGACGATGGCGACGTCGACGTCGATATCGCCATCGAGTCGCGGGCCGATGGGGGCGAGCAGATCGGGCGGGAGGGTGTCCCACCACAGCGACGTCATGCCCGACGCCACCGCGTGACGTAGTCGGGCACGGGGATGCCCGCGGCAAGCTCGTCGGCGACGGGCTCGCCGAA
>JBJTIQ010000313.1:0-5800 GCA_046095085.1 Actinomycetota bacterium
TGAGCCGACGCTCGCGAGCACGACACGTAGCGATGCCGCCGATAGCCCCACGGTGCAAGTCGCGACTCCACCCACCAGCCCACGCGGGCCCGCAGCGGGTCATAGACGACAGGCCACTGCTCGCGGTGCACGTGATGGCACAGGACGACGGTCGGCGTATCCACTGCCCAGGGAGTCAGGAAGGGGATGCCGTTTTGCGTATCGACGATGACGTCCAGGTGGCCGAGGGCTCCGGAGCGCAGCAGGCGGCGTGCCCTTTGGTAGACGGTGAGTTTGCTGCCGCGCCTCACGATGCGGACGCCGTCGACAGTCTCCAGGCGTCCCCCGAGGGGGTGCTCGGCACAGACCTGGGTCACGACATGGCCGCGAGCCACGAGGCGACGAGCGATCTCGTGCACGTAGACCTCGGAGCCACCGCCCTCGGGGTTGGCGGTGTCCCGCCAGTTCAAGAAGGCGATACGCACCCAGACACGGTAACGCCGCAGGGCGTGGGATCCGCGTGCCAGGGAACAACCCCCACTCCTGATGTACCGTCGGTCGGTGTCCACGGTTGGCGAGACAGGGGTCGCTCCCAGGCCCTTCCGTGCCACGTGGAGCCGGTCCGTCGGCCTCTTTCGATCCTTCCTGGTCGAGCAGAGCGATCCGGATCGCTTCTACGGAGACCTGGCCGCCGATTCCGCCGCTCAAGTCGACGCCTGGCACCCCCTCAGGGGCGCCCTGCTCCTCGACGTGGGCGGGGGACCCGGCTTCTTCGCGGATGCGTTCGAAGCGCGCGGGGCCACCTATGTCGCACTCGATGCCGACGCGGGGGAGATGCGGCTGCACGGCCGCGAGCCCGGGCCCCGCACGGTGCAGGGCAGCGGCACTTCGCTGCCGTTCCCGGACGAATGCTTCGACGTCGTGTACTCCTCCAACGTCCTCGAGCACGTGTCGGATCCGTGGGCCATGGCCGACGAGATGGTGCGGGTCGCGCGAGTGGGCAGCACCATCATCTGCTCCTACACCCTGTGGTGGGGTCCGTGGGGCGGGCACGAAACCGCCCCATGGCACCTCGTGGGCGGTGACTTCGCGGCACGCCGCTACGAGCGTCGTCACCTGAGGCGTCCGAAGAACGCGTTCGGCGAGAGCCTGTTCCCGATCACCGCGTCTGCGGGCGTGGACTGGGCTCGCGGGTGCCATGACGCGGAGATCGTGCACATCGTGCCGCGCTACCTGCCACGCACCCTGTCGTGGATGGCTCGCGTGCCCGGGCTGCGCGAGGTCGCGTGCTGGAACCTCGTGATCGTGCTGCGACGCCGGGGCGCTCATGACCGTGACTGAGGCTGCCGTCACCACCCTGGCCCCGGAGGCGGAGCGACCGCCGCCCGACCCGCGCCTGGGCCCTCGGCTCCGGCTGGCAGCCGTCTGCGTCGTCCTGTCCGCCCTGGCCTTCTTGCAGGACCCCGGCCGGGTCGCGGCGGACACCAAACTCGACCTCGGCGTCGACCCGTGGGGCTTCCTGACGCGTGCGCTCAGCCTCTGGGAGCCCCTCGGCTTCTTCGGCCAGCTCCAGAACCAGGCCTACGGCTATCTCTTCCCCGTCGGCCCGTTCTTCGTCGTCGGCGATCTCGTGGGTCTCCCCGCGTGGGTGACGCAGCGACTGTGGTGGTCGGCGTTACTCATCGTGTCCTTCCTCGGGGTCGTGCGCCTGGCGCGCTACCTCGGGGTGTCGTCACCGACGGCTCGCATCGTGGCCGGCCTGGCCTACGCGCTGGCCCCGCGCATGGTCACCGAGATCAGCGTCGTCTCGGTCGAGGTGCTGCCCTATGCCGTTGCGCCGTGGGTGGTCATCCCTCTCGCGGCCGCGGCCCAGGGGCGTCTCGGACTTCGGCGAGCGGCAGCGCTCAGTGGCATCGCGGTGCTGTGCGCGAGCGGGGTGAACGCCGTGGCCACACTGGCGATCCTGCCGCTCGGGGCATGGTGGATCCTCACCCGCTTCCGGGGACGTGCGCGTGTCGTGATCGGGGCCTGGTGGATCGGTGCGGTCGCGCTCGCCAGCCTGTGGTGGGCCATTCCCCTCGTGCTGCTGGGGCAGTACTCCCCGCCCTTCCTCGATTGGATCGAGTCGTCGTCGGTCACCACCCTCGTCACGACACCCGACACGGTGCTGCGCGGAACGTCGCATTGGGTTGCCTACGTGACCGACACGGGCGGACCCGTCTGGCCCGGAGGCTTCCAGCTGGTCGCGTTCCCGGCACTCATCCTGGTCACGGGCATCGTTGCCGCGCTGGGCCTGGCCGGCCTGGCACTGCGCCTCACCCCGTACCGCACGTTCCTCGTCGGCTCCCTCCTCCTGGGCTTCGTGCTGGTGTCCATGGGGCACCTGGGCGACGTGAGCGGGCCCCTCGCCGAGCCGCTGCGCACGGCACTCGACGGGGCGCTGGCGCCGTTGCGCAACACGCACAAGTTCGATCCGCTGCTGCGCCTGCCGTTGGCGCTCGGCATGGGCTATCTCGCGCAGCGCCTGCTCGCCGCGCGGCGAGATGCCCTACGCCGCACGCTCGTGGCGGGCCTCGTTGCACTGATCGCGCTCGGGGCGTGGCCCATGCTCACCGGCGCCCTCTCCCGCGACCGTTCCTACGAGTCGATCCCGGCCTACTGGCAGCAGGTGGCCGACTGGCTCGGCGCAGCAGATCCATCGGGGCGAGCGCTCATCGTGCCCGGGTCGTCGTTCGGCATCTATTCGTGGGGCCGCACGCAGGACGAGCCGCTCCAGCCGCTCGCGACCACGCCGTGGGCCGTGCGCGACGCCGTCCCCCTGTCGAGCGCCGGCAATATCCGCTGGCTCGACGCCATTCAGGAGCGCCTCGATAGCGGGCGCGGGTCGCCGGGACTCGCTGATGCCCTCGCACGCGCCGGTGTGCGCTATGTCGTCCTGCGCAACGACATCGACGCTCGCCGAAGCGAGGCCCCCCGCACCACACTGATCCGCCAGGCGCTGTTTCGATCCGGGGGCTTCACGCCCGTTGCCGGATTCGGGCCCGCGCTGACGCCCTACCGCACCGAGACCACCGTCGTCGACAACGGACTGCAGGACACCACGGCCGCGGTCGAGGTATGGCGCGTGACCAGCCCGTATGCGCCAGCGGATGCGAGGGTGTGGCTGCGCGACGCGAGTTCGCCTCTCGTGGCCAGCGGTGCCGCCGAGTCGATCATCGACCTTGCCGACGCGGGAGTCCTCGGAAGCTCAGGCGTGGTCTTCGCTGGCGACGACATGTCCTTGTCGGGCGTTCCCGACATCGCGGCACGGGCTGGCATCACCGATGGATTCCTACGCACCGAGGTAGGGGTGGGGCGCTCGCGGGACAACAGGTCCGAGGTGATGACGGCGGACCAAGCCTTTCTGCAGGAGCGGCGCGTCCATGACTTCTACCCCGTGGACCCGCCAGATCGACAGGCGGTTGCGGAGTTCCGGGGCGGCAGGGCGAGTGCGTCATCGAGCGGCAGCGATCCGACAGCGCTGCGAGCGCGCGATCCCGCCGCCTCGCCATGGGCCGCCATCGACGGCGACCCGCTCACGGCATGGGTATCGGGCGATCTCGAGCCGGGCGTGGGCCAGTGGTGGCAGGTGGAGGCGGCCGAGGAATTCACCGCCGACCGGATCGGCGTGCGATTCGTGGTCGGTGGCGTCGCGGGCACCGCTCCCGCCGAGGTGACCGTGACCACCGATGCCGGCCAGGTGACGGTGCCGGTCCAGGCGACCGACCGACGGCAGTTCCTTCCGCTGCCCGCGGGACCGACGCGGCACGTGCGCCTGACGCTGGCCTCGGTCGAGGGGGGTGGTCAGGGCGAGGCATTCGGCTTGCGCGAGGTGGATCTGCCCTTCGACGTCGAGCGCACCATCCGCACGTCGGGTACGGCCAAGGGCGGCCCCATCGTCCTGACGGCCCGTCGCGGCGAATCGTCATCCTGCGTCGGTGTCGCGGGCCAATTGGTCTGCTCGTCCGCCCTCGGCAGAGCGGGGGAGGAGCGCGCGGGCATCTCGCGCGTGGTCACGGTTGAGACAGCGACGACCTATCGCGTCAGTGTCGTCGTGCGCCCGCGTCCGGGTGTCGGGCTCGATGCCCTGCTGGAGCCGATCTTCGAAGGATCACCCACGGCAACCGCGTCGAGTGCGGCCACCAGCGCCCCGGCATCGCGACCGCAGGCGGCCATCGACGGGGTGGAGTCGACCGCGTGGATCGCGTCCCCACTCGACGAGCGACCCGAGCTCGTCATCCGCTGGAAGGAGCCGCGCCAGGTGCGGGGCGTCCTGCTGCGAGTGAGCCCGGACCTGCCAGCCTCGCGCCCCCTGACGGTGACGGCCTTCGCCGGAGGCCTGCAGACGACGGGGGTGGTGACCGGCTCGGGCGTGCTAACGATCCCGCCCGTCGTCACCGACGAGATCCGGCTGCGTTTCGACAACACCGCGGCCGTGCGCAGCCTCAACCCGGTGACCGGCGTCTTCACGACCCTGCCCGTGGGGGTGAATGAGGTGCGCGTCTTCGGGACCCAGGACATCCTCACGGGCCCGCGGCTGTTCGACAGCGTGTCGGTGCCCTGTGGCTTCGGGCCCGAGGTCGTCATCGACAAGGCACCGACGTTCGAGACGACGGTCGACGCCACGGTCACCCGGGTGCTCATCGACGACCGGCTCTCGGCAACGCCATGCGGAGGGCGCACCGTGACGCTCGAGCCCGGGGAGCACTCCATCGACGTGGCGTCCACCGAGGAGTTCGCCATCGAGTCGGTCGTCCTCGAGCCCGTGGCTTCCGACGTCGCGTGGACGCCGCCATCGTCACCGGACGTCCAGCAGTGGGATGCGACGTCACGTTCGATCGTCGTACCCGCGGCGGATGGCCCCCGGTTCCTGGAGACCAGCGAGAACGCCAACGACGGGTGGACGGCGACGCTGGACGGCACGGCCCTGGAGCCCATCCGGGTCGACGGCTGGCGGCAAGCCTGGATCGTCCCGGCCGGTGCGGCGGGCACGGTCTCCCTCGACTTCGCTCCTGCCACGCCCTACCGCTGGGGCCTGGTCGCCGGACTCCTGGCCGTGATCGCCCTGCTCGTGCTCGCCATCGTTCGGCAGCGCCCGGCGACCGCGGCTCCACCGGCGCGGGCGAGCCGGGCCGGTCTCCTGGGCCTGGCGGTCGGGGCGCTCGTGGCCGGTGCTCTCGTGGGTGGCATCGCCGGCCTTGTCGTCGCTGGCGCAGCGATGGGCATCGCCTGTGCGACGAATCGTCCGCGGGTGGTGGCGGCGTGCGGGCTGGGCGCGGCCGTGTTGGCCACGGCCCTGCGGTGGCCGGATCCCGACGGGGTGCCCGCCATCACGGCATCACTCGCCGCACTACTCGCAATAGCGGCCGTCACGTCGGCAGCGGCACCGGAGCGGATGCGCCGCGCGACGGTCGACGATGCGCCCACAGCTGGAGCGGACGCTCGATAGCGAACCACGACACGCTCGCAAAGGCGATGGTGACGATGACGACCAGTGTCCACACGATCCAGAAGCCGCCACCGAAGATCTCCAGACCGAGGGCGTTCTGCACGAAGCGCAGGAGCACGAGGTGCCAGAGGAACACGCCATAGGAGATGGTGCCCAGGTAGACGACCACCGGACTTCGCAGGATCCTCGCCCACGTGGAGTCGTCTCCCCACTGGCCGAGGAAGCCCGGCAGGAGCAGAAAGACGGCGATGAGCCCGTAGAGCACGTGCTTGATGACGAGGCTGTTGGGCTGCGCGGGGTCGAAGGTGAGCGGACCGGCGAGGGGAGTGGCCG
>JBJTIQ010000314.1:0-5954 GCA_046095085.1 Actinomycetota bacterium
CAAGAACGTCGACTACATCAAGGACACCAGCGGCGACTTCTCCACCGTGACAGCGATGCTCATCGGCTACGCCGATCGCATCACGCTCTTCAACGGCTGGGACACCCTCACCTTCGGTGCGCTCGCGACCGGCGCCAAGGGCTCGGTGTGGGGCATGGGCAACCTCCTGCCTGAGCAGGCCGTGCGCCTCTTCGAGGCACTGGCGATCAAGGACGACCTCATTGAGGGGCGTCGCCTGTGGAACGGACTCTGGAAGGTCAACAGCCTGCTGGAGTCCACCAACTACGTGGCCGCCATCAAGGGCGGGCTCGAGGACCTCGGTGTCAGTGCCGGTCCGGTGCGCGCACCGCTCCAGCCCGCGTCCGCGGAGTTCCGGGCGGAGCTTGCCGCTGCGTTGAGGGCAGCCCAGGCGCTGTGACGCTCCGGCTCACCTGCATCGAGGCCCACGCGGAGGGCGAGCCCGGCCGCGTGATCGTCGACGCGGATGCGCTTGTGCCCGGCGACACCATCCAGGATCGCTTCAACTACGCCGCTCGAGAGTTGCACGGTCTACGCCGCCTCGTGCTTCATGAGCCGCGCGGCTACCCCGGCCTTTGCGCGGTTCTCGCTCTCACCCCGTCGGACCCGCGCGCCGACGTGGCCATCATCGTGATGGAGCAGGGCGCCTTCACCCCGATGTCCGGCAGCAACACCATCTGCACGGTGACGGCCCTGCTGGAGACCGGCCGTATCCCTATGGTCGAGCCGGTCACGTCCGTGACCATTGAGACTGCCGTTGGGCTCGTCAGCGTGGAGGCCCGATGCGAGGGCGGCAAGGTGCTGGCGGTGACGATCGCCAACGTCCCGGCGTTCGCCGTCCAGCTAGGCGCGCCCCTCACGCTGCCCCCCGATCCGAGATTCGACTCGTCAGGCGCCAGCCTGACCGTGCCCGTTGATATCGCGTTCGGCGGGCAGTTCTTCGTCATCGCGCGCGCGGAGGACCTGGGCGTTGGTCTCGGGCCCAATGACGTGCCGCGTCTGCAGTCACTCGGTGCCCGTCTGAAGCTCGAGGCCAATCGTCACTATCCCGTCGTGCACCCGCTGAATCCGGGAATCAATCTGACCAACCTCGTGATGATCACCGGTGCGTCGCCAGGTCCGGGCATCGACGGCCGCAACGCGATGATCATGGTGACCGACAAGCTCAACGACGATCCGGCCACGTGGACGGGCGCGCTGGATCGATCGCCCTGTGGCACGGGCACGTGCGCACGCATGGCGTGCATGCACGCGCGCGGCGAGCTGCCACTCGATCAGGCGTTCGTGCACCAGGGCATGCTCGACACGACGTTCACCGGGCGACTCGTCGGCGAAACGACGGTGGGCGATTACGCCGCGGTGCTGCCGACGATCACCGGCCGTGGCTGGGTGACGGGGCGCACCGAGTGGGCGCTGGACGACACCGACCCGTTCCCCGAGGGCTACACGATCGGCGATATCTGGCCGGCGTAGCGCACCCCCTTACGCACCATTGCGCTGAGTGGCTGCTAAGTCGACGCGTTAGCAGCCACTCAGCGCAATGGTGCGGGTGGGAGGCTTAGGGTTGGGCCATGCGCCGACGTGCTCGAATCCGCACGGCCCTCATGAGCCTGGCTGCGGGCGCCCTGGCGTTGACCGCCTGCGGCGGCGGTGGATCCAGTGGCGGCGGTGACCCCGAGGTCCTCATCGACGCGTCGTACGTCGTCACGAGCTTCACGGTCGGTGACCCTCAGCGTCAGGTGCAGGGGCCCGTGACGATCAGCTTCACGGCTGACTCCATCAGCGTGGACACCCCCTGCAACGACATGGGCGCGACCGTGGAGTATTCGCCGACCACTCTCACCGTCGGCCCGGTCGCCGCGACCAAGATGGCGTGCGAGCCCGCACTCATGGAGCAGGACCAGCTCATCGCTGACGTGCTTGCGGGCAATCCGACGTGGACGGTCGCCGACGGGATCCTCACCCTTACGGCGGGGTCCACGGCGATTACTGCCGACTCCTCCGCGGACGGCGTCGTCCGCTAGGCCCGACGTATCGTGGGCGCATGACAGACAGCGGTGTCAGCCCGATTGCACCGCCGCTCGACGGTCCCGCTCTTTTCGACCAGGATTGGCTCTCACTCTTCTTCCTTCACTGGGCAGTCGACCCTTCTGACGTCGCGCCGTTCCTTCCGGTTGGCACGCGCCCCGATGTCTTCGATGGAGCGACCTACGTCGGCCTCGTGCCGTTTCGCATGGTCGACGCCGGACCCGGCCGCGGCCTGCCGACCCCGTATCTCGGCACGTTCCTCGAGTGCAACGTCCGGTTGTACTCGGTCGATGACGAGGGCCGACACGGTGTCGTCTTCCGCAGCCTCGAAGCCACGCGCTGGTTCACCGCGATGTCGGCGCGATGGGGCTACCGCCTCCCCTACACCTGGGCACGCATGCACGTGAAGCAGCGCGGTGACCGGTGGTGGTGGCGCTCCGACCGGCGCTATCCCCGCGGCGGTGGCTACTTCCGCCTCACCGCTGACGTAGGCCAGCCCATCGAGCCCACCGAGCTCGAGATCTTCTACACGGCCCGGTGGGGGCTCCACTCGCGACTGGCGGGGCGCACCGTCTGGACGCCCAACGAGCACAAGCCCTGGTCGCTGTATGCGGCACACGTGGAGGAGCTGCATCAGGACCTCGTCGAGAAGGCAGGGTTTCACGTGCCAGGCGAGCCGACCGAGCGCGCGCTGTACTCCCCCGGAGTGCACACCAACTTCGGGTGGCCGGTCCTGGTCACCTGACGCGACGTAGGCACGCGGGTTAGCATGCCCATGTCGACGTGAATGCCACGGCTTCGACGGGGAGGTGGAGCATGGTGAGTGCGTCTGCCCCCAACCCCATGATGGCCATCCTTCGCGCCATCCAGTCCAACGAGAAGTTGCGCGACGAGCTGTGGGCTGATCCCCGGGGGCTCATCAGCCGACTGGCGACGCGATTCCCCGAAGAGGTGCTCATCGACGTCTTCCGCGACGAGACCGGCCAGGCCTACATGCAGGCGAGCCTGTCGCTCACGCCCGAGGACTACGCGCGCTCGCGTGCTCGCATGCGCAACTGTCCTGTCGCCCAGATGTCCGCCGAGGAGCTCGTTGCGGATCCCGTCGGCGCCTTGGCCCCCTACGGCATTCGCGTGCCCGAGGACGTCATCGTCCTTTCCGACGGTGATTACCTGCACATGCGCGTGCCTCTGGACGAGGTCTGAGTGTGAGCGAGACCGCGACACAGGCTGCCGAGCAGCAGGCGCGGTGGCTGCGCTCCCGCGGGCGGTCGACTCACTGATCGCGCCCCGGGGTGCACACGACTTTCGGATTGCCCGCGATCCTCGCGTAATCGGGCGAATCGCCTGAACTCTTGCAACCCGGGCGAGGTGAGGCGCACAATCGCCGCATGAAGCGTGCTCTCGTCCCCCTCGCCGCGCTCGTGTTGGCGGTTACTGCCCTCCCCGCGGCGTCAGCCAGCGTGGCTCCCACCGAGGGCCGCAATGTGTCCAGCGCCACGTCACCGCGGGGGGGAATAGAGGACACACTCATCAGCCTGCAGGGGCTTCCCAAGTGCCCCACGGGCGCCAAGGCGAATCAACTGCTCACGCGGTTCCCTTTGGATGAGAAAGATCATGGCGGCATCGTTCCCCTCGGCAACCTCATGCCGACCTCTCATACCCTGCCGACCGCGCACATGTACGTGTCCATTGCGGGTACGACGTATCTGCCGCAGATTCCCGGGCAACCACCCGAGGTAGCTCCCGGAAACGCCAAGAAGCTGTACGCGCCGGGGAAAATGTGGATCCTCCGGCTCGGCACCTTCAGCACTATCTTCGATGACGGCACGGTGTACGAAGAGTTCGACTACTGGTTCGGTCTGTGCAACCAGGTCAAGGGAAGGTTCGGCCACGTCTCGGGGATCAGCAGCAAGCTCCTCAAAGCCCTCAAGGGTGTAAAGCCGTTCTGCTATGGATGGGATATACCGGGGATGGAGGACCGCACGTACCGCTCCTGCCAATACAAGAATCTCAAGATCGCCCTCGCAGCGGGCGAGCTAATCGGGGATGCGGGCGGTCACAACGCCCACCTGGACTTCAAGCTGGTCGATATGCGCAGGCCGGATGCGAAGTTCGCCAACCAGTCACGTTGGCTGCCCGAGACCGCGCGTGCGGTCTGCTTCCTGGACTATTACCCCGCCAAGTTGAAGGAGAAGTTCTACGGCTTCCTCGGCAATAGCGACCTTTCCATCAAGCGCACGGTGGAACCACGATGCGGTCAGATCGCGCAGGATGTCGCGGGGACCGCGAAGGGAGCCTGGCTCTACCAGGTGACCGGCTGGTTCATGGGCAGGGAGGACGACCAACTCGCGCTGGTGAATGACAACATCGAGCCGCAGTATCAGGTCGTCTCCATGGGTGCGGCAGGGTTGAGCAAGGGCATTCCCTCGGGTAGGTGGCGATTCATCCCGCAGAAGTCGGGACAGGTCAACCGTGACTTCAGCCAGGTTACGCCTGACGGCAAGGTGTACTGCTATGACGACGGTCTGCAGGAGGCCAAGGTACTCATAACCATGCCGAGCGCCACCAAGCTGCGTGTGGGCACGACGACGGGCTCGTGCACGGGGACCCTGACGATAGGCGACTACGTCGAGTTCGATCGCTGATCGATAGGGCGTCCGGATGCTGAGCCGGCGGACGCGACGTACCGTGACCGGGTGAGCGTCACGGTTGTCGAAGAGCAGCGCACGTCCAGCCCGACGTGGCTCTTCGCGCTGATCGGCGTGCTGGCCGCGGCCTTCGGCGCCGCGATCGGCACCCTGCTCGCCGCCTTCATGGGTCCGCAGTTCGCCCCCATCGAGGTGGTGTCGTCGACCGCCATCGACATCCCACCGGCCGAGGTCAAGGAGTGGGCCACCTCGACCTTCGGCACGGCCACGAAGTCGATCGTCGTGGGCGTCGTCATCGTGGCGGTCATCTCCATCTCAGCGTGGGCGGGCGTGCGTTCACGTCGCCGCCCGATGTTGGGCGTGCAGGTCCTGCTCATTGCAGGCCTCGTAGGCGCGGTGGCCGCGCTCCTGCGGCCGGTGGATTCACTGCTCGCGCCCCGGGGTGCACACGACTTTCGGATTGCCCGCGATCCTCGCGTAATCGGGCGAATCGCCCGAACTCTTGCAACCCGGGCGAGGTGAGGCGCACAATCCCCGCATGAAGCGTGCTCTCGTCCCCCTCGCCGCGCTCGTGTTGGCGGTTACTGCCCTCCCCGCGGCGTCAGCCAGCGTGGCTCCCACCGAGGGCCGCAATGTGTCCAGTGCCACGGCACCGCTGCCACGACAGGGCGAGATGGACACCCTGCTGGAGCTTCCCAACTGCCCCACGGGCGCCAAGGCGAATCAACTGCTCACGCGGTTCCCTTTGGATGAGAAAGATCATGGCGGCATCGTTCCCCTCGGCAACCTCATGCCGACCGGTCACACCCTGCCGACCGCGCACATGTACGTGGGCATTGCGGGTACGACGTATCTGCCGCAGATTCCCGGGCAACCACCCGAGACGTGGCCGAACCTTCCCTTGACCTGGTTGCACAGACCGAACCAGTAGTCGAACTCATTGCGCACCGTGCCGTCATTGAAGAGGGTGTCGAAGGCGTTGAGCTGGACGATCCACATTCGCCCCGGTGCGTACAGCTTCCTGGCGTTTCCGGGAGCTACCTCGGGTGGTTGCCCGGGAATCTGCGGCAGATACGTCGTACCGGCAATGGACACGTACATGTGCGCGGTCGGCAGGGAATGGGAGGTCGGCATGAGATTGCCGAGGGGAATGATGCCGCCATGATCACTCGCATCCAAGGGGAACCGCGTGAGCAGTTGATTCGCCTTGGCGCCCTTGGGGCAGTTGGGAAGCTCCTGCAGGGTGTCCATCTCGCCCTG
>JBJTIQ010000315.1:0-5350 GCA_046095085.1 Actinomycetota bacterium
CAGCCGCGACGAGATCGGCACCACCGCGCTGGTCATGACGGGCGCACTCGCCTTCTTGATCGCCTTCTACGTCCTCTACACCTCGAAGCGGCTCGATGCGCTGCCCGAGGACCGCGCCAACGCCGAGATCGACGAGGCCGACCCTGAATACGGCTTCTACAGCCCGCACAGTTGGTGGCCGCTGCCCGTGGGCTTCTCGGCCATGCTCATCGCCCTGGGCTTCATCTTCGCCGCGTGGCTCGTCGTCCTCGGCGTGTGCGTGCTGCTGATCGCGCTCGTGGGCTGGCTCTTCGAGTACTACCGCGGGAGTTTCGCTCGCTGACACCCGCGCGCACGCGGGTTACCCTCGATGCATGCGTCGTGGTGCTGTTGTCGTAGCCGCGGCAGCCGCTATGGCCGCTCTCACCGCCTGCCAGCCGGCCATGACCTTCGTCTCGGCCCGCATGCCCGAGGAATCCGTGGCCCGCGTGTCGCTGGCCGACACCCCGCTGGTCGACGCCCCCATCGACCGGCCCATCGTGATCCAGGCCGACAACGGCCGCCTGGTCGACGTAACCGTCACGGAGGGACCCAGCCGGGTCATCAAGGGGGAGCTCTCCGCTGACGGGCGCACCTGGACCTCGACGCGGCCCTATCTCGACTTCGACGCCCGCTACCGCGTCAATGCCACCGCGGTCGATCCTCGCGGGCTCACGACGACCCTCGACGAGGAGGTCCGCACCGTCAACCCCGACTCCTTCCTCAAGGCCTCGTTCGTCGAGGAGTACGGCACGACCTGGGGCGTGGGCATGCCGGTCAAGGTGCGCTTCGACCAGCCGGTGGAGGATCGCGCCGCTGTCGAGGAAGCGATGGTCGTGCATACGCCGACCCCCATCGAGGGCGCGTGGTACTGGGTGAGTTCGAGCGAGGCGTGGTACCGACCCCGTGAGTACTGGCCGGGCAACACCGACATCACCGTGGACATCGACCTCAAGGCCGTGCCCGCGGGCGGTGGCGTCTACGGCAAGGACCGCATCACGCAGACCTACCGCACGACGGACTCGTTCGTGATGAAGGCCGATGCGCAGACCCTGCAGATGAAGGTCTTCAGCAACGGCAAGAAGGTGCGCACGATCCCGGTCACGATGGGCAAGGACGGCTACGAGACGCTTTCGGGCACCAAGCTCATCATGACCAAGGAACCCGAGCGGATCATGGACAACTCCACGGCCGGGGTGCCCGTCGACAGCCCCGAGCACTACCGGGCCAAGGTGCGCTACGCGATGCGGCTGACCTGGCACGGGGAGTTCCTCCATGCGTCGCCCTGGGCCGCTGGCGCCTGGGGCTACTCCCGCGTGAGCCACGGGTGCACCTCGATGAGCGAGGAGAACGCCGGCTGGCTGTTCGACAACGCCCACATCGGCGACCCGGTCGAGATCACCGGCACGCCGCTGAAGCAGAACCCCGGCAACGGCATCACCGTTTGGAACATCCCCTTGACCGACTGGTTGGCCACGTCGGCGGTCGGGGCGCGCATGACCACGCCCGCACCGCTGCGCGTCAGCGGCTAGCAGCGCCCGCTGTCACGAGCGGGAGCAAGCCGCCCGTCGATGTTGGCCGGCGTGCCGATCGGGTTGGCATGGATCCGGAAGTTGACCTTGGTGGGCTTCCAGGTGGATGCCAGCAGGTCGATCAGAGCCGGGCCCGGCGACATCCAACTCGGCCCCGACGGGGAGTCGATGACGATCTCGGAGTCGAGGTCGGTGTGCATGGACGGGAACCACAGGAGCTCGAGGCTGCCCTTGGCGAAGTACGGGGCGTAGGCCTCGCGCGCTGCAGCGCCCCTTGCTAGTGCCGGGATGCAGCGTCCGCTCACCGTCAGGCCCTGCCGGTACGTCGCGACCGTGGCCGTTGAGCGCGACGGGAAGCGCAGGACCGCCTTGGCGTCGGCGATGCCGTCCGGGGGAGACATCCACTGGACGGCGACCGTGGCCTGCGTCCCGACGAGCGGGGTCAGCACGGCCGATGAGCGCACGAGCAGCGCCGGCGTGGGGTCGATAGCCCTGCCGTTGTCGATGCTGGCCGTGATGTAGAGCCCGCGGACGTCGGCCAGCTCCGTCCAGCCATCACCGGCCGTGGGGATGGTCGAGCCGTCCCGCGTCAGCAGGCCGCTGCCGTCCCACACGCCGTAGGTCGCCGCCGCGGTGTCGGCGGGCAGTCGCACCGCAGCGCCCGACGCGTAGAACTCGCGGCAGGTGGGCACGGCAGTGCCGGCGATGGTCGTCGTGCCCGTGGCGGTACACGGCGCGGTGGATGCCTTAGGTCGTGATCGGCCCTGTACCACGGCGATGCGGCCGTCGGGTGCGGGGACCTGCGTGATGACGCCGTCGACCGCGTCCTTCTTGATCGCGGCGACGATGTCGTCGAGGTAGGGCCCGCGGATGACCGCCTCGGCCGGCCGGAAGACATCGACGTATCCGTCGCCGCCGTAGACCATGAAGTCGACCGTGGTCACGGTGTAGGTCGCGGAGTCGCGGGGGATGGCCCTGCCGTCGGCGAGGGTGACGCTGGTGATGCGCTCGCCGACGGGCCGTGCGGGATCGAAGGCGAAGCGGAAGCCGGCGATCTGGGGGAAGCGCCCGTCGGAGGGATAGCCCGAGACGCCGTTCTCGAGTGCCTTCCACAGGTCGGCGCCGGAGATCCGGGTGGTGGCGGCGTTGTTGCCGAAGGGGAAGACCGACACGAGGTCGCCGAGGGTGACGTCGTAGGGCCCGCTCGAGCCGGGAGAGGGCCGGCGCAGGGTGGTATCGCCCGGGGTGTACTCGCTCGCGGGCAGGGTGTCGCGGATGCCGCCGCCGCTGAGGAACGCCAACTGGGTGCCGTAGGTGCGACGTACGACCTCCGCGGAGTAGGTGCCCATCGGCGTCTCGCCGGACCGTTCGACGGGGGGCACTCCGCCGCGCGGGAAGACGTCCGCGACGACGCCGACGCGCACATCGAGCTGGGCGCGGACCCGCTCGACGTAGCCGTCGACGAGGTCTTGGACGACGGGGTCCGGGGCGATGCCCGCCATGTCGGCCACCGTGACGGGCTCGGTGTCGGCGCCCACCACCCGGCCTGCGCGCGTGTCGACGCACACCTGGGTGCGGGAGTACTCGGAGCCGGAGTTGGGCACCTGGGCGACGAGCGTGTTGCGGACGTAGGACATGTACCCCTGGTGCGTGTGACCGCCGTAGACGATGTCGGCGCCCCGCAGGTTGCGCGCGACCTCGAGCAGGCGCCCCTTGGGGCGGCCGTCGACGTTCATGGACCAGCCCTGGTGCGCGAGGACGATGACCACCTCGGCCCCCCGGGCACGCACGCGGTCGATGGCGCGCTGCACGCCGCGCGTGGATGCCGAGATGGTGACGTCCTGGTCCGTGTCGGGATCGGTGAGGTTGCCCGCTGCCACGACCTCGGGGGTGTCCTCGGTGTTCATCCCGACGATCCCGATGGTCACGCCGCCACGGCGCACCAGGACGAAGTCGCGTACGCGCTTCTGCTTGCCCGCCAGGGGCCTCACGGTGCTGTAGTTGGACACCACCCACTGGAACTCGGAGGCATCGACGACGCGGCGCACATGCTCCAGGGGGCGGTCATGCTCATGGTTGCCGAAGGTGGAGACGTCCATGCCCATGAGATTGAGGGACTCGATCGTGGGGAACTCCTCGAAGAGCGCGGAGACCGGCGGCGCTCCGCCGATGTTGTCGCCGGACGACACGGTGAGCGTGGCGGGAACACGCGCACGGTCCTGCTGCCAGGCGGCGGCGAGGACGCCGGCTCCGGCGGCCGAGGAGGAGGCCTGGATGGCACCGTGGAAGTCGCTGAGCTGGAGGAGCTGCAGGTTGACGTAGCGCTTCGATGCGCGCCCGGTGACATCGATCGGACTGGCGCTGCCTTCGGGGGAGAAGCCGTAGGCATTGACCGCCTCGACCTGCGGCGTGATGACCGTCTGGCCCGCGACCACCGGCAGGACCGCCGACGTCGCGCCGGCGGGTGCGACGACGGGGCAGGAGCCCTGCCCGGCGTGGACGGAGTAGTGCGACACGGGCGGGTTGGCGCTGGCGGGGGCCCAGGTGACGCGCACGCCCCCGGGCACGAGGCTGGCCGTCACCTGGGTGGGTACGGTCGGCATGGCGTAGGTGGGCGCGTCCTGGCGCGTGACGGAGGCGGGAGTCGCTGCGGGGGCGGCCCCTGCCGGCAGGACCGACCCGGCGAGGCCCACCAGGGTCGCGGCCGCGGCGACGCTGGGGGCGGTGGACACGGCAAGCAGGCGACTCCCCATGGGCACAGACGCTAGCAACGACCGGCCACCCGATGCCGGACAGCAGACCGCCCCGGCACCGTGCGGTGTCCGGGGCGGTCGGTGTCGTGTTGAGCGGCGCTACAGGTTGCCGCCGCGCTCCTCGAGCTGCTCCTTGTTGCTCATGGGCGCGCCCTCCTCGTGAAGGATGCCGCCGTGGAAGGGCACGTTGACGAAGTGCGTTTCCTCGTACTCATGCAGGGGTGCCTCGAGCGCGGCGTCGTGAGTCACGTGGGCCTGCCCCTCCTCAATCTCGAGCCGGGTCGGCGGCTTGACGTCGTCGGCGTAGTACCAGTGCGAGAGCTTCGAGCGCAGTAGCTTGATCCGGTAGTGCTTGTTGCGCACGCCGTTGGCATCGACCTTCTGCGGCGCGGGGAGCGGCGTGCGGTAGGCCTCGATGGCTGACTCCAGGACGGCGAGCTCCTTGGCGGGCAGGGGCTCGTGCACCTCGATGTATTCGCCATGGGGCAGGCGCAGGATGCGCCCGGACTCGTAGCCGTGCAGCAGCTTCTCCCGGTCCCTGCGCTGCAGCGCGATGCAGATGCGCCGGGTGACGACGAACGCGATGGGCGGTAGCACGAAGATCGCGATGCGCAGGAACCAGATGATCGAGTTGATCGACAGGTCGAAGGTGATCGCGATGATGTCGTTGCCGCCACCGATGAAGAGGAGGAAGTAGAAGGTGATCGCCATGACGCCGATCGCCGTGCGGGTAGGGGCGTTGCGGGGGCGATCCAGGAGGTTTTGATCGCGCTTGTCGCCGGTGGCCCACGCTTCGATGAACGGGTAGAGCGCGGCGGCGGTGAAGACGATGCCGGGGAGGATCACCGCCGGGAGGAAGATGTTCCAGGAGATCGTGTAGCCCCACAGGGATGTCTCCCAGTTGGGCGTGATCCGCAGGGCGCCGTCGAGCCAGCCGATGTACCAGTCCGGTTGCGAGCCGGCCGACACTTGATCGGGGGTGTAGGGGCCGAAGATCCAGATCGGGTTGATGGTGACCAGGCCTGAGATGAGGATGATCACGCCGAA
>JBJTIQ010000316.1:0-8021 GCA_046095085.1 Actinomycetota bacterium
GGCCAGAACTCCTCGGCGAGTGCGCGTGCGAACTCCGGAGCGCCCGACACCCACGAACCGGGCGCATCGGGATCGATCGCATCGGCCGGATCGGCCACGTGCACGATGACGGGATGGCGCTCGGGGCGCCCCTTGGCCGCGTAGACGCGGGCGACGGCCCGGGGATCGTCTGCTCGCGCGGCCGTCCCGGAATGACGCATGCCGTGACCGCCGGAGGCGAACGCGTCGGGTGGCGGCGGAGACTGCGGCGTTTGGACTAGCGCGGTGAGAACGGCGAGGTTGTATTCGCAGTCGGCCAGCGCTCCGGGATCGTCAGCGCGCAGCACGTCGGGGATGGCGCGGTATTCGTCGCGCGCGGCGGCGTATCGCGCGGCCGCGGCGTCGTAGCTGCCGAGTCGACCGAGTAGCGAGGCTGCCTCATGCGTGCACTCCGCCGCGCGTTCGGGCATTCCACTAGCCGCGTAGGCCGCGCGGGCAGACTCCAGAAAGGCCAGGGCCTCCACGGCATCGTGCGGATCCAGTCGGCGTCCACGGGCGATCGCCTCACCGTGTCGGGCGTCGGCCGACCGCACGGCATCGGGCAGCGACTCGGCGAGGGAGATGCACGCGTCGAAGGCGGCGATCGATCCCATCAGGTCACCGGCCTCGTCGCGCGCGGTGCCAAGTGCCGCCTGCAGATCGGCTTCGGCCGCGGTGTCGCCGAGTTCGCGCGCCGACGGCAGCGCCGACTCGAGCACCCGAGTCGCGCCTGCCGGATCACCGGCCGCGGAGAGCCGCCAGGCGAGCCCGGGAGCGGCCGCAACGGTCGCGGAGGCATCGCCCACCGAACGGAATCCGTCGAAGGCCGCGAGCAGCGATGCTGTCGCGTCGTCATCACGCCCCAGGCCGGCGAGAGCTGCCCCCAGCACCTGGCGGGCACGTGCCGCGAGGGCCGGATCGTCGTCGCAGTCCCGAATGAGCAGGAGCGCCTCGTGCATGGCCTCGTCGTACTGCTCGCGCTCGGCGAGGTGCACCGCTCGTTCGTAGCGGGCGCGCCGACGATCGGCGTCGGGCGTGCGCGGATCGGTGATGGCGCGGTCAAGGGCGCCAATCGCCTCGCGCGAGGTGCCGTCGGCGCGAGCGATCTCGTCGTCGAGTTCGTCGAGGGCCTTGCGCAGCCGACGGTTGGTCCAGCCGCGCGCGAATGGGCGTGCGTCGGCAACCGCCGTACGCGCGGCCGGCCACTGGCCCAGCCGCGTCAGGGCCTGGGCGCGCCCGAATCGGCTGACTGCCTCCAGTGCGTCGAGATCCACGAGGTTGTCGCCGGGCATCGGCAGGCTCGACGAAACGCTCTGCAGCAGGCGGAGTCGCTCGTGCTCGCCGTCAGCGCGCAGCAACTCGATGTAGCGCAGGGCCTGGTCGAATTCCGGCAGCGCCTCCGACGATCGGTCGAGGATCAGCAGGGCCTGGCCCATGCGGGCCCGTTGGAGGGCGGCCGCCCCGGATTGTCCGGCGGCGAGGGCGGCGGCCAGCCTCGCCTGGGCGTCGGCCAAGAAGGCCTCGGCCTGGTCGCGTTGGGGGGCGTCCTCCGCCATTCCTCCACTATGTCGCAGCGGCATCGCCCCCCAGTGTCAGGGTTGTGTAAGAGGAGCGGCCCGCGGGCGTCCTGGGGGAACATCCACACCCGTGGAGGCGTCATTCTGGTGTGGCAGCCGAGCCGCAGGGGGCGACCATCCCGCCCCTTTAGGGCCCGGACGACAATGTGCAGTGTGGACCAGGAGGACGACGTGAGTCACAACACCCCGGGCTATCGGGATCCCTACGCAGCGGCCTACGGCGCGCATGACCCGTATGCGGCGTCGAATGAGACCCGCGCCTACCCGACAAGCGACTCGACCCCCGATCCCTACGACGAGTACCGCCGCCGTTACGACGCCTACTACGGCAACGGCGCGTGGGACTACGACACCTACTACGGCGCAGGCTCATGGGAGCGCGCGCAGGCGGCGGCTACGGCCGCGGCCCCGAGCACGTCCAGCGGGTCGACCGAGCCCCCCGCGTCGGGCTCGACCGGCCGCGGTGGCCGGGTCGCCCTGGTGGCCGGGGGTATCGCCCTGACCGCCGTGATCGCCGGCACCGTGGGCGGCGCGGTCGGCTTCACCGCCGCCCGGCTCGCCGGCCCTGATGCCCCCGCCGTGGTCGCAGCGCCAAGTCTCGGTGGCAGCACCCAGACCCCGACGAGCCCCGCGGCCGATGGCAGCGTGGCGGCCGTCGCCGAACTCATCATGCCCTCCGTCGTCCAGATCAACGTGACCGGCAATGGTGGCGGCGGCACCGGATCGGGCTTCGTCATCCGCGAGGACGGCTACATCCTCACCAACAATCACGTGACGGCCGGTGGCAACGACATCTCCGTGACCTTCAGCGACGGCACCGAGGTGCCGGGCACGCTCGTGGGTGCCAATCCGGGCTATGACCTAGCGGTCGTCAAGGTCGACAAGACCGGGCTTCCGGCCGTGACCCTCGGCTCTGCCGGTGCGCTGAAGGTCGGCGACGCGACGATCGCGATCGGCTCCCCGCTGGGGCTGCAGGGCACGGTCACCTCCGGCATCGTCAGCGCGCTCAACCGTCCGGTCACGGCCGGCGGCGAGGGCGAGACGTCCTTCATCAATGCCATCCAGACCGACGCCGCGATCAATCCCGGCAACTCCGGTGGACCGCTCGTCGACGGCAATGGCGCGGTCATCGGCATCAACTCGGCGATCGCCACCCTGGGCCAGGGCCTCGGCGGTGCCGCCGGCTCGATCGGGCTCGGCTTCGCGATTCCGATCGACACCGCCTCGCGCATCGCCTCCGAGCTCATCGCCACGGGCAGCTCATCGACGCCGATCATGGGTGTGCAGTTGCAGATGGACTTCGAGGGTCCCGGTGCACGCATCGCCGACCTGACCGATCGCGGCAACGCACGCGAGGCTGGCCTGCAGGCCGGCGATGTCATCACCGAGTTGAACGGCGTTCCCGTCGTCGACGCGACCGACCTCATCGTGGATATCCGCTCGCTCGCCCCGGGCGACGAGGTGACCTTGACCATCGAGCGCGACGGACAGATCCGGACCGTCGAGCTCGAGCTGGCGGCGCAGCGCAACTAGCCGGCCCATCGGGCTGGCCCCGCGGGTCGTCGATGCCGCCCTATTGGGAGGTGACCGCCACCGCGCCACCGCGCCGGACGTCTCCGATCGCCATGACGGAGCCGTCCGGCGCGCGGCGCACGGCGTGAACCCCACCGAAGAACAGATCGGCCTCCGTCCACGCGCGCACGGGCACTCCGGATGCACCTAGCGCTGCCAGCGTCACAGTGTCATGGCCCGGCTCCACATCGATCACGGTCTCGCCGGGGTGCGCACGCGGCGCCCCGATCGCCGCGGGAAGCGGCGTGGAGTGATCGAGATGACGGGCGATCACCCCGCTGAGCGAAGACCGAATGCGCTCGCTGCCACCGGTGCCGAGTGCCACCAGAGATCCGTCGGACTGCTCGACCAGGGTGGGTGCCATCATCGACCCCATGCGCGTGCCCGGCGCCTGCGCGTGGAGTCCGAGCGGGTTGAGGTCCTCCTCGCCGAGCATGTTGTTGAAGGAGATCCCGTTGACGACGACACCGGATCCGGAGCCGTTGGACACCGACATCGCGGCGACAAGGCCGTCGGCATCGACGACCGACACGTGCGTGGTGCCCCTCGTCGCCTGAGGCGAGGCCGGATCCAGTCGGCGTCGCCGAGCGGTGGCCTCGCGGAGCGCAGTCGCCAGTGCCGGCCACATGGCGGCCGGATCGGCGGTTGTCGGAGTCATGGCGAGCGCCTCGATGATGATGCTCCCCCCGAAGGAGGGCGGCGGGTTGGTCCATATCCGCGCGTCGGTGCCCAGTCGACCCGCGGAGACGGGGCGGCGAAGCACGGGTGCGTAGGTCTGCAGGTCGCGCCGGGTGACGAGGCCGCCGTTGGCGAGCATCGCCTCGACGAGCGGGTCGGCATATGCCGGGTCCGCGGGCCCGGTCACGTCACCGCTTGCCACGGACTCGAGCAGGCGGGCGTAGGGCTCGTCGCGGAAGGGTTCGCCAGCGAGCGGGGCGGCGTACAACCGCTCGCTCTCGCGAGTAGTCCGGAGGATGGCACCGATCACGCGGATGAAGGCGATTTGCACAGCATCGAGTGCGACGCCAGCGCGGGCCGCAGCGATGGCCGGTGCCACGACGTCGGCGAGCGGCAGACGACCCCAGCGTCGATGGGCATCGAGATATCCGGCGAAGCATCCGGGCGTGGCAATGGTGCCCCAGCCCACGTGGAATTGCTGCTGCGCCGATGAGCCGTAGGTGACCGAGAGCGTCTCGACGGCCGGAATCGTGCCGGTGCCACCGATCCCTGGGACGTCGACGAAGAAGTCGAGGATGACGGGGGCGGCGTTGGGTGCACGCACGAGCAGGAATCCGCCTCCGCCCAGGCTAGACAGCGTCGGCTCGGCCACCGCTGATGCGAAGCCCGCGGCGATCGCCGCATCGACGGCGTTGCCACCGGCCTGAAGCGTGGCGACCGCCGCTGCGACGGTGCCCGCGGATCCGCCCGCAACCGCCGCATGACCGGGCCCCGCTTCGGCCACGGCGGGCGCGGCTGCGATCTCGGCGGACATGCCCCGCACGCTAGCGACTGGGCCTAGCCTGACCGCATGCCCGTGGAGTTCCACCCGTCGTCGCGAGCCAGCCTCGGTGTCGAGGTGGAGCTGGCCATCGTGGATGCGGCCGATGGAGGCTTGGTGTGCCTTGCGCCGGAGATCCTCGAGGAGATGTCCGCTCCGTTCGAGTCCGGTGAGCACCCGAAGGTCAAGAAGGAACTCTTCGAGTGCACCATCGAGGTGATCACCGGCGTGTGCCAGACGGTCGCGCAGGCGAAGGCCGACCTTGCCGAGTCGATGCGACAACTGCACTCCGCCACGGAGCGTCGAGGGGCCAATTTTATCGGTGCGGGCCTGCATCCCTTCACTCCCTGGCACCAGCTCACCCGATCCGAGGGTGAGAGATACGAGCGGCTCGTCGACCGAATCGCCTGGCCCGCGCGTCGGCTCACCACGCACGGCGTGCATGTGCATGTGGGTGTGCGATCTGGCGACAAGGCGATTGCGACGGTCAACTCGCTCACCGGCTATCTCCCGATTTTCCTGGCGCTCTCGGCGTCGAGCCCCTACTGGAATGGTCGCGACACCGGGCTCGCTTCGACCCGCACCAAGATCTTCGAGGCCATGCCCACCACGGGCCTGCCTCCGCAACTGCGCGACTGGGACGAGTTCAACGTCTTCCTCGACACGATGATCACGTCGGGCACGATCGAGTCGGTCCGTGAAGTCTGGTGGGATATTCGTCCGCACCCGACCTATGGCACGGTCGAACTCCGCATGTGCGATGCGATGCCCACCCTGTGGGAGACCGCGGCCATGGCCGCCCTGGCGCAATGCCTCGTGCAGTCCTTTGACGACCTGATCGACGCCGGCCAGACACCCCCGGTGCCGCGTGAGTGGGTGCGGCGCGAAAACAAGTGGCGCGCTGCCCGATGGGGGATCGATGCGGAGCTCGTCGTCGACGACTCAGGGAGCACGAGGCCCATTCGCGACGTCACTCGCGACCTCGTGGTCGAACTGTCGCCGGTGGCTGAGCGGCTGGGCTGCTCGACCGAGCTGGCCGACCTGCTCGTCATCGCCGACCGCGGTCCGAGCTACCTCCGCCAACGCAGGCTCATCGATCAAGGTGCCCAACTCAGCGATGTGGTAGCTGCCATGAGAGACGAGATGAGGCTCGACCTCGGCCTGGAGGCCTGAGCTCGCCGTTCAACGGTCCGTGGCCGGCTCAGCACCCCGGGTCGCGCTAGTCGCCATCACCGGGCAGGCTGTTGGCGTGAATCCCGTCGACTCGGCAGCCCAGGCGCTCGCGCGCGGCTTTCGGCGTCTCGTCTCGGGCGACCCGGAGGGCCAGCCCGAGTGGGTCCGCCAACTCGAGCACGGCGATGACCTCGGCTACTTCGGTCCCGGCTCGGCCACCTGGGACGTCCACGGATCCCTGCCCACGCTCGTCGGCGGCGTACGCGCGCTCCTCGTGCAGGCGCTGCACCCGGCCGCACTGGCCGGCGTCCAGCAGCACTCGCGCTACGAGGACGACGCGCTCGGTCGGCTGGCCGGCACCACGCAGTGGCTGACGGTCGTCACCTTCGGAGACCGTGCCCAGGCCGACCGGGAGTGCGCTCGCGTGCGAGGCCTGCACCGCAGGGTGAAGGGCACCTACGACGCCGACGGCATCGAGTCGACCTACTCGGCGATGGATCCCGATCTGCTGCGCTGGGTGCACGTGGCCTTCACCGACTCCTTCCTCGCCACGCACCGCGTCTGGGGCGGGCCCATTCGCGGGGGCGAGGACGAATACGTGCGCGAGTGGGCCACGGCGGGCGAACTCGTCGGCGTCGTCGACCCGCCTCGTTCGGTGGCGGAGTTGGAGAAGCAGTTGGCCGACTTCGACCCCGTGCTCAGGCGCAATGAGGCGAGCGAACGCACGGTGCACTTCATCCGCAATGCGCCGCTGCCCCTGCCGGCGCGCGCGCCCTACGGCGTGCTCTTTGCCGGAGCCGTGTCGACGCTGCCCGCGCACTATCGCGAGATGCTCGGCGTACCGAATGTGCCGTCGGCGCTGACGAGGCCCGCGGTGGGCGCCCTCTTGGGCGCGATGGGTGCGGTGCTCGGGCGTCAGTCGCCGTCGCAGCGCAATGCCCGGCGTCGTGCCGCGCGCATCGATGCCGCGGTTGCCTAACGCCGACTAACGAGTTCGATAGGCATCGCGCCGATGGGCGATAACGGCGATGTCCAGCGAGACTTCAGAAAACCTGTAGATGACTCGATAGTCACCACGCCGAGCAGCCCAGAGACCAAGGAGCTCCCCCTGTAGGGGCTTGCCGATCCTCGCCGGATCATGGCGCAAGGACCCATAAGCAAACTCAATGACTGCGGTCGCGACCGACTCGGGAAGACGTTGGAGCGATCGCTTTGCTGTCGGGGACCAGTTCACCGACCTTTCAGCTGTCGGGCTTGATGAGCTCACGAGCCTGGTCTTCAGTCAGCGGCTGGCCGAGGCCAGCGTCAAGTTCGCGCGTCGCGTCGCGCAGGCTCGCCATGAGATCAGGATCGGACAGGGCCAGCAGCGTCTCTTCGAGAGATGTCAGATCGTCGATGCTGATGAGGACGGCGGCCGGACGCCCGTGCGTTGTGATCGTGATTCGCGCATGCTGGCCCTCGACGGCCTCGACGACTTCCGACAACCGGTTCTTGACCTCGGCTAGGGGCATTTGGTCGGCGACAGTCATGGCTAGAAGTATGGCTAATTGTGACCCGGCTGTCTACCCTCCCCCGACTAATCGAGGTCGCCGCCTCGTGAACGCAGGTGCGCGGCGACAACGAGACTGAGTAGCGCGAGCACTAGCGCGCTGACCAGTGCCGTGGGCGGCGGGAGGCGCGTGAGCACTGCGCCCATGGTCGCCCCGAGGAAGTAGCCGACCGGCACAGCGAAGGCGATGAGCGCCGCTCGGCGGTAGCCGCGGGAGAGCCAGTCGGCCACCTGCACGATCGCGGTGTTGATCTCGACGCTCTGCTCCATGACGCCGACCACGCGCATGACGACAACTCCCTGGACGCCCTGGCTGACGGCGAGGAGGGCGATTGCGCCATAGGCGAGCTGGCTCTCTCCGAAGATGAAGACGCCGAATGCAACCATGGCGATGCAGAAGGCCTCGACGCCCAGGAGGACCATCCGCACGTGGTGACGCGTCATCGAACGTCGCAGGAAGTCGCGCAGTGCCACCGCTCCGACAACGCCGAGTACGAAAAAGGCCAGTGAGACCAGGGAGGCAATGAGAGTGGTCGTCACCTTGCCCGACGTGGCGTCGACCATGACGATGACGAGGTTGCCGGTCTGGTTGGCGACGAAGACACCGAATCGCTGGTAGGCGACGGTGTCGACG